>CAIRCS010000211.1 GCA_903877115.1 uncultured Legionella sp. | reverse complement strand
TTCACAACTTAATCGCTGCTGTTGAAAAAAGCTCAGATGAGCCAAAATGTCGGCTCAGCGTGGGAGCATAAAAACAAGGTAATACCAGGATTTAATGCTCAATATAATGAGCATATTTTAGTCTATTTTGAAACGCATTCAACCTATATAGAAGCTGCTCGACGTCAAAAACGTTTTAAAAACAGGTGCAAACAATCGATGCCTTAGGCCTATTAAGCTCGTTCTATGAAATTATGTTTCAGCTCAACTTTCTAAGCAGACCGCATTAAATCCTGAAGCTGCTCCCTCACAAAATTATTCAGGTATTAAAGTCAATATTATTCATTGTTGATTTAACTGAAGTTATCTCATCCATATCATCTCCCTTACCTTCTTTATAGATTGAAAACACTCGTACGAGTTTCTCAGGACGACGCGCAATCTCGGGCTCTTCTTTACTTTCAGCGACATAGCTAGAAGACGTCAGATCAGCCATGCGAGCTGCATACAATTGTTGTATATCGGATGAAATAGTTGCAATTGTGTGATGTTTAAGCCGCAGAATACTCTCTGTATCCAGTTCCAAAACATGATTACCTTCAAAAGCAATATGTTGATCTACTATTGCGTCTAAGTCCCTTCCCAATTGAGCAAAATACTGAATAATATCATCAGTTTTTGCAATGTTGGGAAGATATTTATTGGCTAGATTATCAATTGCATAGGATACATTAGCCAGATCGTACAATCTTTCCGTATGCCAAAGGTAATAACCTAATTCATTTCGAGCGATATCTGCTTCATCTATATAACGCGTATTACCCAATGTTGTAAAATCGATAAAGAAAACCTTCCCAAATTTTTCCGACATCACCACATTGTCATCTGTAATATCACCATGGTTTAGATGTCGTGTATGTAGCGTCTGAACCATATTCAAATGGGGTAAAACCAATCTCTGATAAAGATCCTCTGCGGTTTGCAGCCAGGTTAATGCTTCATTTGCGTGCTGCTCGATCACGCGCAGATAGTCACCCTCTGCTGTCGGGAGCCAATTTATATCGACATGCTCGGTCAAGCATTCGCTGACGGCCAAATCAAAAGTAGCCATAGGCACATGACAAACTGGAACACTTGGGATATTCAAATGATATATTGTATTGGGTTTCTTAACATAATCTTTCAGCTCTTGTTTTTTCCCTTTATGCAGGAACATAGCAATAAACTCTCTGTCTTGGCACACTTGAATAAAAGTACGGGGACAGTGATTACCGGTTTCTATACCTCCTTCCTGCGCATCGCGATGAAGGCCATTTCTTTGTTCAAAAGCAACGACAGGAGCCATTTGTTGAATGAGTGCTTCAGAAAAAAGCTGATTAGCCAGCGGCCAAGTAGTTTCTAAGCGCACCAATTCAGCATATACAGGAAGTCCTGCTAAGTCCAAAGATAGGCAGTCTCTGATGTTTTTAATACTCCCTTGGTCACTATACAGAGTATGAAAGGTTGCCAACTCCCTATCAGTTAAAATATGAATAGCCTTTTGAGCACCGCTTGTAAATAGAATAATGGGCATAGGGATCTTATATAGATTAAGGCAGCGACTTTAACACAGGAAAACCATAAGTTGAACACATTTATGGTTTGGCAGAAATGTCAGTTGCGTGCCTCGGAATAGACGATTATAAAATTATTTGTCCTACTTTAGAATTTTTGTTATAATTGGTAAATACATAAACCGTTGAATGCACGACTATGCGCAGCTTCTGTTTGATATTCACATTCATATGTATGCTAAACCCAACATGGGGAATGAGCTCGCATGTCAGCCCCACCCAAGCAATCAACTCGGCTATTATTCGTTATGGCTTGCAAAAAGAACCGCATCTGATCAACTATTTTTCAAAAGCCGGCGTCTCTTATCCCCCCAAAGACATCGCATTACTCGCGTTTAAAAAAGAACAACAGATTCAATTATGGGCAAAAGATATCCAAGAACGTTGGAATTACATCCATACCTACCCCCTCACTGCTTCTAGTGGAACGTTGGGACCCAAATTAAAAGAGCATGATAGACAAATCCCAGAAGGTATCTACCGACTGACCACCTTCAATCCTTACAGTACGATGCATTTATCCATGATGATTAATTATCCTAATGATTTTGACCGGCAACAAGCCAGTAAAGATGGCAGGCGTAAATTAGGAGGAGACATTTTTTTACATGGCAAGGATAGTTCTGTTGGATGTTTAGCGGTTGGTGATAGTGCGATTGACGAACTCTTTTTATTGTCACATCGTGTTGGTTTAAACCATGTGCAACTTATTATTGCACCGAATGATTTACGCCGAAACAAACCCGCAACGAACACTTTGATTCAACCTAAATGGTTGCCAGTACTCTATCAAAGAATTGGCAAAGCATTGAATCGATTCCCATTAACGAATAAATCAACAGCTTAAATTAAACCACCCTCATCCGTCGCTTCGCGACACCTTCTCCCGCCAGCGGGCGAAGGATACACGCACGGGCCCTTGCAACAACGCAAAGAATACCACGGCTTTTTCTCACATACGTTCCCTTCTCCACTATAGGGAGAAGGTGCCCGCAGGGGCAAGAAAAAAGCGCCCATTCTTTCGCAAAGCTGAAGCCTGTTCCTAAGCAAATTCAGGCGCAATTTTGTAGATTCCGGGAGCATTACGAAGATACTCTTTGTAATCCATCCCATATCCAAACACATAATGATCATCCACTTGCAGTCCAACAAAATCAGCTTTTTGTAACCCTTCTGGCACTCTTTTTTGATATTTATCAACCAATACAGCACTATACACTTCTGAGGCACCCATTGCGGCAACTTCTTTTAAAATTTCATTTAAGGTAATGCCACCATCCAGAATGTCATCCACAACCAAGACCGTCCGATTCCGCAAATCTGTGCGGGGTTTGACAATCCATTGAAGCGTACCACCACTCATCGCACCTTGGTACCGGGTTGCATGGATATAATCAATTTCTAATGGGAATTTTAAGCGCGGTAACAAATTTCCCACAGGCACCAGACCACCAATCATCACACACAATAATACAGGATTTTTATCAGCTAAATTTTGGTGAATAGCATGAGCCATGCTATCTAAGGCCTTGTCAATTTCAACCATTGAAAATAATAAAGTAGAACGCTCCAACACTTCATCAATATGTGCATTAATATTCGTCATATACCATCCAAATTTACCAGGACTTCATTAAATTTTGCCCCGACCTCGAGGTTTTGCATAAGTCCTGTTTGCTTTAAGTACCATTCATTTGTGCCCACTGCCATTCGTGACGTATTGTACACGATAACGCCGTCATACAGGGATCTTGTTTTTGTAAAATCAAACAATAAAATCCCGGAGGGTAAGGCGAAACCATTTTACTCATTTGATTTAAAAATCCCAGCTTTCTCAGCCAATACTCACTCCCTACTGGCGGGATATAATAAAAGCTGGATAACCAGCATTGCTCATAACCGCGCGCTAACATATCATGTTTCACAGACAAAGACGAACTAAATGCTGCTGCTACATGAGCAAAACAAGATAATCGCCCCCACCGTACCGAAGCGCCCCAAAAACTCCATGGATTAATCCCAAAGAAAACAAGGTATCCCATCGGCTTTAAGACGCGATCTATTTCATCAAGAGGGCTTTTTTGGGAACCACAAGTCTCCAGCGTCAACGGCGCAATAATACAATCCATACTTTCCCGCTCTAAAGGGAGGGCAGTTAATGCGCTGATAATACTACGTTTTTTATCCCTCAACTCAGGACCGAGTATCCATTGTGATGGATACGCCATCTCATCTAACCAAGTGTTGCTGCCACAATTGCCTAATTGTAATAAATAGTTCCCACGACGTCGCATTTGAGCCAACTGTAATTCAGCAGCAAATGCACAAGCCAGATCTTGGCCTTGAGGCGTGAGAAACCAATTATCTAAAGCTGCAAAACTTTGGAGCTCGTCCATATGCTTGAATATCTTAATTGAGAGTTACTTTGATAATATACTGCCCGCTGTAAAAGTGCTACGCAAATAAAAACCTCTGGGTAAGGTCAAAATTTTCTGCCCAGATTCATCCAAGCCATAACATAAAGAACGAGCATCGGCTGCTTTGGGACGAACCTGTAAATACACGCCCAACCGTGCATCCAATTCGTGGATTTTTCCCTGGACCATCAACATGGTCAGCTCGGTCCAATCTTGCTCGAGTATGACTTGCTCTGCCAAAGAGGGCGACCATAGTATGGCTTTTCCTATTCTGCGATGCGCAAATGGGAGTCTGGCATCTGCCTCAATCAAGATCCAAAGTACTCTGCGTAATTTAGCCCAGCATTGCGAAGTTTCCCAGGTTTGGTTGTGAATCGTCAATAAAGGGATTGAGGTTACAAAAGTCGACTCAGCAGGTTTCCCTGTCGCACTGATGGGCAAGGTTTTAAGCTCAATGCCTAAAGCAACAAAATCCGGCAAAGATTGATTACCTGCAGTGGTTACCAGCGCTTTCTCCAACGCAGTGCCTATCCAACCTTTACGTTGGATAGAGAGCTCTGGAATCTGTATTTTCAATTGCTGCGCCAATTGACCAAAGCTATAACCTTCTATGGCGCGGCACCGCGCCAATAAGTCGGCTTCAGTTTCAGATGGGTTTGGGTTGAACATGAATACCCAATTCTGCCAATTGCGCCATACCAGCGGGAGACGGAGCATTGGTCAGCAAGCAAGTAGCAGATTGCGTTTTGGGGAAAGCAATCACATCTCGAATCGACGTTGAGCCGGTGAGCAACATGGCCAAGCGATCCAGTCCCAATGCAATACCGCCATGTGGAGGACAGCCGTAATTCAACGCATCTAACAAAAATCCAAATTTTTCTCTGGCTGTATCCGCATCAATGCCGAGTAAATCAAAAACCGTTTGCTGCAATGCAGGCTGGTGAATTCGAATAGACCCCCCACCAATTTCATAGCCATTAATCACAATATCGTACGCTTTGGCCACGGCTTGCAATGGCTTCTCTCGCAACAGTTCCGCATTCAAATCCTGGGGTGAGGTAAAAGGATGATGCATGGCTTGCAAGAAACCACTTTGCTCGTCTTTTTCAAACATAGGCCAATCAATTATCCAAACCAAACGCCAATCGGAGGTTAACAACTTCCGATCCTGGCCTAATTTCAACCGCAAAGCCCCCATCGCATCATTCACAATCTTTTCGCGGTCGGCGCCAAAGAAAACCACATCGCCAGTTACCGCATCCACTCGTTTCAAGATCGCTAAAATTTCTTGTTCACTTAAAAATTTCAAAATAGGCGATTGTAATCCAGCTAAGCCTTGACTCAAGTCATTGACCTTAATATAAGCCAAACCTTTGGCACCATATTGACCAACGAAGGCTGCGTAATCATCCAATTCTTTGCGACTTAATTCACACCCCGCCGGCAATCTCAGCGCAACCACCCTACTACCTCCTGATTGTGCCGCCTGAGCAAAGACTTTAAATCCGCAATCACGAATCACTTCTTCAATATCGACCAATTCTAGTGGGTTGCGCAAATCCGGCTTATCCGAACCAAAACGCTGCATCGCTTCTGCATAAGACATCACTTGAAATTTTTCAGGTAAATTAATCTCCAGCACTTCTTGAAAAACCACACGCAACAAACCTTCAATCAAAGTCATCACAGCCTGTTGGTCAATAAAGGCTAATTCTATATCAAGTTGTGTAAATTCAGGTTGGCGGTCAGCACGCAAATCCTCATCTCGAAAACAGCGTACTATTTGATAATATTTGGGAAATCCCGACATCATTAATAATTGTTTAAATAATTGAGGCGATTGAGGCAACGCATAAAACTCGCCTTGATGAACACGCGACGGGACCAAATAATCGCGCGCACCTTCTGGTGTTGCTTTGGTGAGCATGGGGGTTTCGATATCGATAAACCCTTCTGCATTCAAATAGTCACGCATGACGCGCGTCAGATGATGTCGCAAACGTAGATTATTCTGCATCTGCGTACGACGCAGATCCAGATAGCGATAACGGTAACGGAGATCTTCACCCACTGTCTGGAAGTCATCAGGTAAAAACGGGGGGGTGGCTGCTTGATTTAGGATTTCTAATCCAGAGCCAATAACTTCAATTTTTCCAGTTGCAAGTTGATCATTTTGCATACCGGCTGGTCTTTCTCTTACAAGACCGGTCAATCGCACCACAAATTCATGGCGCATAGTTTCAGCAATTGCAAAAGTATCTGACTGTTCAGGCTCATACACATATTGCACCAAACCAGAATGATCCCGAATATCTAAAAAAATCACGCCACCATGATCGCGTCGATTATGTACCCAGCCACAAACAGTGACCATCTGACCGATTAAGGTTTCATTTACTTGGGTACATTCATGCGTTCTCATCTACGTGCCTATCAAAAAACCAAAAAAGGATTCTAGCACTTGGGTTTCATGCTAGGCAAGTAGGTATAGTACAATCTGTCAGACTGTTTAGCCTGATTTCTTCTGACTTTCTTTCCATTTTTCTACCAAAATAGGAATACCGCACCAACCTATGGCCCCTTCTACGATCAATATAACGCCAACCATAAAATTAAAGAACGCGCCCAATCCTAATAACACGCCCAAACACAAAATAATCCCAATAACTGTGCGGTTCACTCTATCGTTTTTATCAATATTACATTGTTTAGGAAATACGCTCATACTTAGCTCCTCCTTTCGTTTGAAACAAAAATTATAGAATACACTGAATTCTTATAAGTTAAAAGCGGCCGCTTCAGGTCTGATTTCTCGGATACCATTGTGCTCATCAACAAATACCACCGTAGGTAAATGCGCGCGACATTCCGCTTCAGCTAATTGAATGAATGAAGCAATAATAATCAAATCCCCTGGCGTTACCAAATGCGCGGCTGCGCCATTGACGCAAATACCTCGAGACTTTGGGGCGCCCTCGATTGCGTACGTTTCAAAGCGTGTGCCTGCCGTCACGTTCCAAACATGCACTGCCTCATGCGGCAATATATCTGAAGCTTCTAATAATTCAGGAGAAATCGTAATACTCCCTTCATAATCCAGTTCCGCTTGCGTAACACGGGCACGATGAATCTTGGATTTGAGCATGCGTCGGTATGTCATGAATAATCTTCACTGCAAATGAGATGACCGCATATTTTATGAGCAAATGGTTGGAAACTCAACTGTTTCCTATTTTGGGTGAACCAATATTGAATACCATGCGTTTTTTTGATAAGATTGCTCATGTTTTTATCTGCTATTGGTCACGATGTTACCGCAATTTGCCTATCTATTTTTAATGGATTTAACCCGTCTTCAATCGCAAACGTTTGACAAATACGCAGCTAAAGAGCCTGGCTTTGCTGACGCGATGCTCCAAGCTTACATCACTGCTTTTCAAGAACCCCTCACCCAGAAATTAACCCATGCTTTTCTGCAAACCATCAATCGTATCGCTATGAGTCATCGGGGTGGCACTGGCCGATATAAGACGGTTGCTAACCATTACAAAGTATACTTTCAACATTATGGTAAGAAAAAATCTCTTGTTTTTGTAAAACCCATTGTAAAGCCAAATCTAAAGCTTCTTTGTCAATCGTACCCTGTAGGCGTTTGCGCCATACCATATTAGATACTTGCAGCTTTGGTCCTCCCAGTCTGAAGAGCCACATTAATAATTGAAAGTCATGTAAAGGGAGGGAATTCCCTTGATTCTGAACCACAATGGGTGCGGTTGCTTCTGTAACAGGTGCTTGCTCTACAATTTTTGCAAATTGTTTTATCGTAGGTGCGCGATAGATATCCTGTAAATGAGTTTTTTTACCCAAGTGCAGATGCTTTTTCCAATATGCGTTGCGCCAATGGCTGGGTTAGCGGTTCGCCTCCGCAGACTGCAACCAAATTATGCTGGCTAGTCCATTCTAGATTAAGCAACATATTCCATACGGAAGGAGTTGCTTGGATAAACGTGATAGGATAATTATTGAGTATTTCTGCCAAACTTAAAGGGTCTTTATGTTGGGCTTGATTAGCAATAAAAACGCTTTTTTTCTGCCAAAATGGCAGATAGATTTCTATGATTGACATATCAAAACTAACGGTAGTAATGGCCAGGGCAAGATCATGCTCTTCCTGGAGCCAACATTGACTCATACTCGTTAATAGATTGTGTAAGGCATGACGTGGAATTGCTACGCCTTTGGGTTTCCCAGTAGAACCAGAGGTGTAAATAATATAGGCGATTCCAGACGGTGTCGGTACATAATTTTCTAAACTGTCCTCCAACAAGGATCGCGGCGAGGATAGCCTTTCGACCACATTAAACAAAGTACAGGGTAGCTCCTTGAAATGGGGATGCGTATTGATATCATAGATCAATAGCTGGGGTTGACTGTCGGCAATAATTGCGCGTAATCGCTCTATTGGAATAGAGGGATCTACGGGAATATAAGAGATGTCTAACCATTGCGTTGCCAAAAACAGAGCGAATAATTGTGGGCTTCGGTCAAGACAGATGAGCACTCTGCTATGAGTATATTGATTGAGGAGTGATTTCCAATATAGGACATCTTGATAAAGCTGTTGAAATGAAGCATGTCGTCCCCTTATTAGCAAGCATGTTATTACGGAAAATTATGAGACTGCTTTACGCAATGCCTGTTTTCATCGTGAATTAGCTGCTATTCATTTTTTATTAGCTTTCTTTCCATCTCTCAATTTAAATGG
>CAIRCS010000210.1 GCA_903877115.1 uncultured Legionella sp. | reverse complement strand
GGCTTGTTCAGCATAATAGCGGCCCTGGTTCATTGTTTTATTTAAAAGATGACTCAACAATAATAATTCTTGCCGCAATAATTGGTTTTGTGTATCTAACTCCGCAATCCGCTTAGACATACCTTTGCGGGTGATTTTATTGCTACGCTGTGCTTTATTAGCGTTCTCTTGCATCGACTGCAATGCAGCCATGCGCGCTCGATTCAAAGCATCAAATCCACCATTCAGTGAGTTTTCGCAAATGCGCTTTAGTGTATTAATGCTCGACGGAACAATACCACGCGCTTCATCGACATATTTCGATAAAGCCCCTTGCGATTTTAATGCCTTGACCAAGGCATCATTTTGAATATGAAGAGCCGACTCATGAATCATTTCATGCAATAATGCATATAGCGCAAGAGCCGATTGAGTATTACGCTCAACACGTTTATCAAGAGGTTGCATACAATCAAGCTTTTTTTCGTTTGACATTGATTTTTTCGGGTGGAATCCAATGCACTTTATCATCTCGCCACTCACAAATAGGGTTGCCCGCCTGCTTGTGTTTAATCAATGCAGCTTGAATTCCCTCTTGAATAACTTGTGTTATCTTAATTGGATCATTAAATGCTTTAGAAATTTCATCATCTACTAGATGAGTCGCTTTATTTGCCATGATATTCTCCAAAAAGTTGTTGCCATATTTTCTCATGCTCGACATGTAGAAAGCTGCCTTTTACCTCTGAAGCAATAAGATTAAATTGATTTGCATCCGAGTTGTCATACAGCTTCCACGAATCTGCAATGGGTCGATATAAATTAAAGAAGTTCCTAAGCCCTGCATGGTAACGCCGTCTAATGGTGGCCTCCGGTACGGCATGTCCACCCATTTTAATTCGTTCTTGTACACGAGATACCGCCAATTCTTCCGTTTTGAGCCATAAGAAAACAAGATAAAATTGATACCCCTCTCTTTTTAAGCGCGTTACCCATGGTGCGAACGTTCGACTGGCCAATGTTGTTTCAAACGCAAACGTAGCACCTTCATCAGCAAGTTGATGAATGCGATCCAACATCACTCGTCCTGCTTGAATCGCCACTTTTTCTGGTTGAAACGCACATAACCCTTGAGCAATCACATCGGCGTTTACAAAGTTATTAATGTGCACCGCATTTTGCAGTAGCACTGGAGCCGCTGTTGATTTTCCAGATCCATTCGATCCTGCAATAATTACCAAGTTTGGCATTTTTGGTCCTGTTGATTATTTAACATCTTATTTACCCCGTATTTTAATTAAAATACGGTAATTTTTTCCTTCATCATCTTTGAAAAATTCTGGTTCCACACAGATTTGCCCCTCTTTAATCAAATCTTCAACGTATGCATCCAACTCATCTGTATTTAACAGGTCAAATTTGCGAGTGCCGTAATGATGTTCTAATAAATCAGCTAAAGCGTCTACACCGTGATCATAAGCCTGCAATCGCTCGACAACATAATGAGACTGTACGCCTCGTAATACCTCACCCGTCATAGACTCTGTAATATAGTGATAAAGATGCTCTACATCAGTATGAGCAAGAAACCATCGTAGGGTGTCCATACCACCGAAGCTACTTCCCCAAAAAAACAGCATCGCAAAAAACCGACGTAACTGATGTTGCCGAATATAATAGCGTTGACCATTTCGATTACTAGGGGTTTCAATGTAATCACAAAAGATATTTAACGCCCCATTAAATGACATCGTACCAAGCTTTATCAAACCGCGCCCATATGCTTTGGGATACGAAAATAATGGATAATACTGATCAATCAGTCCTTCCTCAAGCAGTCCTGTTTGTAGTCGCTCTAGTAAAACAATGAGTTTTGCGACAACCGAAGGAATAGGACGTGCAATCTTTTCACGTTTTCCATCGTAACCAGATTTACAAGCAAAAAAGATTAGATTCCGTTTGTCATTATCAAGACATTTTTGAGGAATTAAAGACGATAGCTCACCATAACGTCGAGCCATCAGCGTACCTACTATCAATTGTATGGCGCCATAGAGCACACGCAATAAATCCCACAGCCCTTCATTCGCACGCAGTTGTGGATAATAAATTGAATTATGACAAGATTTAAGTGTTTTTCCGTCGAACTGATGTACAAACCAACGCTTAACCCCCATGTCTCGAATGAGAGGGTTTAAGTAGAGTGAGATGTCTATAGATTGTTGTTGCCATTGTCTTAGCGTTTTGCCTTCTTTATGCGCGGCTTTTACAAACGACAAATAACTATCGACTAGGCCGTCACCATAGGTGATCGCAAATTCAAGCGCTCTTCTTAACGATGAAAAAACAACGGGACTAGGTAAAGTTCGAAATCGCCCAAGTGGAATCAGACTTAGATGATCCATTATATTTTTTTGTTTGATTGCTTTTAATGCTTGTATTGAAATGGGTCTTCCAATATTGCTCAATAAAGTAAAATATTGCAACGAATAAAAATAAGCTAAAAATTTATCCTCTATTAATGATTTATCATTATGATTTGTTATAGAAATCGATGAGTATTCTTGTCTTGAATACGTACTTAATTGATAACTAAGCTCTGAAAAATGTGGGAGATTCGTAGATTTACCACCCAAAGTGTTAGTATAAATCAACGCAGCAAGTTTCTTGTGATTTGGAGAATATTTAT
Organism: uncultured Legionella sp.; assembly: GCA_903877115.1. Classification (GTDB taxonomy): domain Bacteria; phylum Pseudomonadota; class Gammaproteobacteria; order Legionellales; family Legionellaceae. The sequence continues at coordinate 9,050 of CAIRCS010000210.1, read as the reverse complement.
AAGCCCCACTCTCTTGTGCTTGGTCATAAAAACCGTGTAAATATAGCCATGCACGCGATTTAATCAACTCTGTTTGGGTTAACGTGATTGTCCATTCAGAATAAGGAACTTCATTACATTGTAGCGCTGGGGATGAACTCAGAATATCGTCTAGAACCATGTGATCCGTCAAACTAATCTGTGTTTTTAGAAATTGACTTAATCGCTCAGGCCATCGATAAATTCCTTGATGAGCCTGATGGTAACTCCCAATATCTAATAGCATCGTAGTTAAATCACCACTCGTTAATGAATCCAATCCTTTCTTATGGATTTGATAATAGTCGGCATTCAATAAAAGGTAATCAATCAATTTGATAGCAATACCGAGCCTAGAATAAGCTGTACTAACATTAAGTTTTCTCCCACCGGTTGCATCAGGATGTGTTTGCACACATAAAAAACATTTAATCGTATCTAACAACATGACATGATGAGGTGCAGTGAGGCTTGAACCATCAGGAAAATGAATATTAAAATCAATTATCTTTGTATGATGATCATCAAAGCAACATTTCCATACAGTATCCTCAAAGCGACTTGAAAGCCAAAAGGCATCTCGGTATTGTTTATTTCTATCTCCAAAAAGTTCATGCAAGAAATGAAGTTCTGGAGAAATGGTGGCGAGGTTAAGCATAAACGATTGCCTCCATTTTCACAGCGTTCAGTTGCTTTCTAGCGGCTGTTAGGTAACATTTAAACTCTCCATTAGCACCATGGTCGCTGCCATTCTCGATGCGATTCACTAAATGACTTGCTATTTCAGACCAGTAGGCGGCCTTATCAGATACTGCTTTTTTAGCATGCAGAACAGCCTGCTGCAGACTTAATAATAATGTTAATATGGCCGTATTAATATTAAAAACAATTTCATCAATAGCAACCTCGGATATAGATGAAATACAATCATGATAAGGATTTTCAAGATGCTGTGGAATATTTTTTAACGCATGATTTTTCATAAATTCGTGAAATTCATTTATTGAACTAAATTCAGTTGCACCCAATAATAAAGGACTATTTTTCATCGCTTTAACAATGATCCCCTGTTGAAATATTTGAATCCAGCGCGATTGAAAAAAATCAAAAACTGGTGCTGGCAAATAATGCGACAATGTTTTCGGGCTATATTCCTTATGACCTAATGCTTGAGCCATTGTTTTTACACTACGCGTTTTTAAATAAACTAAAACGCCTTTTGACGCACGTAGAGCACCCAAATCAAATCGCTCACTTAATTTATTAGCATGCTCAACTGTCATTTGAGGTGATGGAATACGTAATTTATCGTAAAACGAGCCGTTTAAAAGTCGTCGCCTAGCTTGAGCATATTGAGAACACATTCGTTCAGGGCTAAATCCATAACCACTCGTTAAAAAAAGATATCGCCAGTGACCATTCCCCCGTATTTTAAAATATTGTCGAACACAGTCGGTAATAGCGATAATTTGTTCTACCCATGATTTACTATTTTCTGTCAGTATAACTACTTGTTGAGCATTCACTGGTCCGCGACGTCGTTTACGCCCATCTAAAACCCAAACATTATCCAACTCAACAAATCCCGTTAGTTTCCCCTGCTTATCATATAGTTCGAAATCAGTTAAAAAACTCGCGACAATGTTAGGATGTTCCGCAACCAATAACACCATGTAAGGAATAAGCGAATAAGCCTTGGGTAATCCTAAGGCATAAGAGGCCTCTTTCCTGGTGATAGAATAGGACGAACAAACCAATGGGGCGCCATTGCCATCGCGAGAGAAAACATCTGCTTCAAATGTTGCGCAGGCATTTTCTAGCCAACTTGGATTATTCTTATGAGTGAACCATTGACGCTCCTGTTCACTCATAACAACACTTCCTTTTACGGGCTTTATTTTGCCGATAGAAGATAGCCGCTTTCGCCGTTGATAATGCTCCCACAAATCATTAGCCATATTTATTGCCGTATTAACAATATGATCATAATCGATTTGAATTTGATTGAATAATAGTTCAATGGCTTGTTCGTCAGTCAGATGCAAGGGAACATCTGTTAATAATTTTTCCTTTACTTCAATGCCCTCTTTTATTGTCCTAATGCGTCGTTCTCCACCTTTTATTGGAGCCGGCGCTGGCACAACCAATTTACCTCGAGGTGCTGCAAAAATACTCCCTAGCAAATAATTTTCAACAAACGTAATCAATGTACGCCATCGCTTGATTAAATGTTTAATGGTGCTGCCATCACCATTGTTATAACCCAGCGTCATAAAGTGGAGTAAAAATTTTTGAAATAGCTCCTCAACGGCTACTGGTTCATTAAACTGGGCCAGGGTATATCCAGCAGTTGGGAGCCAACGACAAAGGTCAGAAACACCAGGGGTTATGGATCGTCTACGTTTTATATAAGCCGTATTGAGCTGAGAAAATAAGCGCTCGGTAAAGGCGCGACCATAACAATGATAGACATCAGTAAGTGGTACGAACCATGGCATATCTGTTTTGTTATAAGCCCACCATCCACGCCAATAATAAACATGCTCTTCTATGAGTGGTAACGTCGAAAATAGTGCGATACATCCATTAACATCATCATTATACTCACGCACGCCCACTTTGGCGCGATTTTTATCCATATAAAATGCAGCAACAATCAGCTCAGATAATTTATTTCCTGATGCTCGTATAATTTCTAAAAATATTTGCGATAGTCTATAGCGTTCGCCATTTGACGCCAAGAAAAATAAATCTGACCATAGCGCCCCTATAAATGGTTTTATGAAAACATTGAGTTGATTTAACCGCAAAATATTACTATTTGTATGGCTGATCTGTAAAAAACATTCAAATAATTTTAATACCAACTGTGCTTTATTATGAAAAGTAATAGAGTAATCAGCAATGGCTTTATTCATGGAATCCAAGATTTTGAAATTCAATCTTTCAAATTGATAGTGTCGCACCGATCGATTGTTTTGGATAATTGTCCATTCATTATTTATGTTCATTTTATGATTTAACTCCCATTTAATATAGTGTCTCATGGATATGGACAACATGTCACACAATATTAAAGCGGGGAGAGGAAGTCTTCATCAGACAATGTATTTTCAAGAGCGGCACGGTTATGGGAGGAGAAGCTTCGTGAGAAACGCGCGCCAATTGTGCAAGCAGCGACAACACTACATCGTGCCTGGAAAATGCAGTGTGATGAAGTGGCTTATCAATTAAAGCAAGCACCCATCGATAGCAACCATTCTAGTAGTATTCGAAAGCTTGAAGCGTTAATGATTAATGAACCTGAAATTCCATTGTTGCCTTCGCTGTATTTTGAAGATGTTACCCACGAGGGGTTAGCCCATCATTTAGCTAAAGATTGGCCAAGTGCTTCGATATGGTCGGATGAGGCAGGTTTTATTGTAGGCGGCTACAGTATGCAAAACAGCCCCACACGATTCATGGCGTTATTGAATCGTTTGTGGGATGCCAAGAGCTTTTCTACTCATCGAAAATCGACTGATAAATTTACTTTAAAAAACAGAAGAATTACATTAAACCTTATGATGCAGCCTGTTTTGATGCAACAAATACTATCACAGCCAAATAGTATTGTGCGTCACAGCGGTTTTTTACCGCGTTGTTTATTGGCACAACCTACAAGTCTAATGGGAAAGAGATTTTATCAGGAATTTAATAGTTCTTTATCTTGTTTTGGTGACTATGACAGACGTATTACCGACTGTTTGTCGCAATCGGAATATTTAACCAAAAAAGGTTGTACTGATTTACCAGTCCTGTTTATGAGTCCAGCTGCAAAGAAGGCTTGGGTCTCGCACTTCAATCAGCTTGAAGAAGGTCTTTCCGAAGATGGTCATTGGGTTAACCTTAAAGACTTTGTTAGCAAAGCGTCTGAAAACGTGGCGCGTATTGCAGCTTTGTTTCATCTTTTTGATGGTGCAACAGGCGATATTTGCTCCCGGTACGTTGAGAGTGCGATTGAAATAATAAATTGGCATTTGCAAGAAACCAATCGGTTATTAAGTGAAAAAACCTCTAACACGCCATTTGGCGATGCACAAAAACTGATGAACTGGATGATTAGCAAGAAATCATCGCTTACTTCAATGCGCGATCTACAGCGCCTCAGCAATTTGCGTGATAAGAGTCGTTTGAATGAAGCGATTGAGATTTTATTTGAGCATCAGGTATTAAGGCAAACAACCGAGGATAAAAAAACTTATCTAGAGTTGAATCCCATGTGTTTTTGATTTAGCGACACTGCGACAATTGCGACACAATCTTATCATCATTTTAATAATACACCTTCACCCGTAGATTTGATTTCATAGGCTTGTGCACTCGACTTCTGAAAAATAAAGGTCAATAGTCAGCTTCACTACTTATATTTATACGCAGAAGCTGACTTCACTAATAAATCAATATGACCAACCCAGGTGATAATATTATGACGAGACAGCATTTACTTTTAGATCCCAGGGGAGATATTGCCTGTGTTTTGCACTAATTAAGATTGTCGCAAAGTCGCAGTGTCGCAAAATTATTTACTCAAAGTGCCATACTAGAATCGATTTTTGCTTAATGAAGCCAGCTTCTGCGTATAAATATAAGTAGTGAAGCTGACTATTGAAACATATTTTCAGAAGCTGAGTGCACAAGTGTGGGTGAATTTGGATTGTTGGCTAAAACGTCTTGTAGAAATTATGTGCGAGTGCTAATTCAGCCCTATCACCACGATCTCAAGCCTACGATGCTTAGTGAGTCCAGCGGAGCAATAGATAAATTGGAATTAAGACCAAGGAACAAAGAAAAAGAGCTTGATAAAGACTTCTTTTGTAATGTTGATCCATGCTTGCTTTTATGGCCTTATATAATTTATCAGCTGAGTCACTTTCGTTAGGATTAACTGTCCTAACTGCTTTTGAAAGGCCATTCAAATAAGAATTGTCATCATATCTACTGAAAAGTGTTACTTTGATATTAGAGAACACAGTAGTCCAGGCCTTCTTAAAATTAATATTCATATAAATTCTTTCTAATCAAATGGGTTAAATGACAAGTCGAAGGCAAATTAGACTCAATAAATCAGTGTTTCTTTAACGCCTTTATCTTTTCGATTGGCAAATGAGTAACTTTCGCAATCAAATTTAAATCCAGTCCTTGCGCTATCATTTCTTGAGCCGTTTCAAGTTTACCCTCGAGTTTACCTTTAAGCTCGCCTCTACGTAACCATTGTTCTGCTAGAGTCATGATTGTTTCTCCCGTTTTATCCGAAATACTGGCATTTATCAATTCTATAAATGCATTTTCATCACTTAATTCGGCTCTTTCTGCTATATATTGTAACACAATTCCAACAAAATCTTGACCATTTTCTCGATCAACTTTTTTCAAAATAGGTGCGATCTTTTGTAAAAAAGGCAACATATCCCGCTCAAATATATGTTTCAAAGCGAACGTCATTATACCAGACCAAATATTTTTCTTAAGTGCTTCATCACTTATCTTGCTCAAATCTAATAATTGAAATGGCTTCAAGAAGTAACGATCAACCAGCTCCCGTGGAGCATCAACTAGCTCTCTAATATCTGTTGTAAATTCGCATGGTCTACCATGATAAACTACTAGAGGGTAAATCAACGGGATTTTTGTGGTTTTGTGTTTCTTTAAATGGTCGTGAATTGCATTAATTGTGTATTCCATAACTCGAAATGACATGAGTGGATCTGGAGTAGATTGATGTTCAAGGAGGAGGTATATATAAGCTTCTTCACCATCGATCTTGGTTTTGAATAAGACATCTACTATAGATTCTTTTCTAACTGCGTTAGTTTGAGAGCGCGGTTGCAACGTTAGCGTATTGAAATCAATGTGAGCACACAAATCAGCAGGTAAATAGACTTTTAAGAATTCAATGGCCACACGCTTGTCTTCCATTGCTTTTCGAAAGAACTGGTCGTGAGGATTTGTAACAACTTCATATGTTTTTTGACTCATAAAATTCCATTAGTGAGATTGCATTGATTGCCCGACTTCAGCTAGTGCGAAACGAAAATAATTTGTATTGGAATTATTTTCAGTTAGCGCAAATGCGCCAACCTTAACATCAGAAAAATATAAAATAGGTATTGGCATCGCGTTGTCCTTGACTGTACAAAACCCATGAATAAATTTTTTATGCGGTATTAAAAACAAAGTAAATTTTTCTATATTTATTTCTTGTTTAAAAAACTCGCTTAGCGTGGTTTGAATATTTTTTAACATGAAAGCTAATTCAGTACTGTCTTTTACTTTTCTAGTAGATAATATTTTTGAGATCTCATTGATTTTAGAATTTTCAACGCAATCGAAAAAATAATTAAATGTTTGTCTTAGGTCGGATGGACCAATAATCATTTTGTTTAATTCGGAAATAAATTTCATGTTCTGTTTCCAATTTATCTATAGCGAAGCAGATCAAAAATAATTTTTGTTATTTTAAGATCGCATCATCTCATCAAGTTTCTTTGACCTAAAATATTGGTCATCAAAGTATTTAGCAAGCTTTACACGTAAAGTCACGCGACTTATGCCCAATATTTTAGCAGTTCGACTTTGATTATATCCGAAACTTTCAATTGTGGCTTTAAGTAACGCTGGCTCAACCTCTTCTAGTATGAAATCATAAAGGTTTGTTATTCTCTTACCCTTCATCGCGTCTATATATCGAAATGTTACAGTCCTTACCACAGAGTGCAATTTTGTAATTTGATCCAATGTCCCAAAAGAACTTTTTGAAATCATACCTTCCCTTAGAAATTAATATGCATCTTTAAGCAAACACAAGGGCAGATATTTGCTCTTGTAAAGTTTGCTGGCATCTCCATAGATGCAAACTTACCGCTGGTTTATCCCTCACACTAAGGGCGCAACCGAAACAAGTGTACTATAATGTTACATCTGTGTAATTTGCTTTTTTATTGATAAAAACCACGGTTTAATAATCCAAGAAACATGGGTAACGCCGGCGTAAAGCCAATAAAAACTTACAAGCTCAAATGGATTGACCTCGTTATAATAAGAGGGAGGTGGAAATACGCTTTGGATCCAAATGAGTAGTAATGACATGATTACTATCATCATTGGGCTAAATATTATTTTTAAAACAGGATCTTTGGTGATTTTTTCTCTGCTCATAAATGGTATTTATCCTTTTTAATTAAGTGTTTTTCAACGTATCGTATAGTTTTTTAAAAGCGTTATCTAATATTGAAGTATCAAATTCGTTCAACCCATTTTTGCAAGCAATCTCCCCTATTTCATATTTTTGATGGTCTTGCAACTTGGAAAGCTTCTTTTTAGCATCAGATATAATACTTATTAACTCTTGTTCTTTTTCAGATAATGTTTTTTTCCTTTTAGCCATTTGCAACCTCAGTTTATAAAAAATCAAATAATATCATCGCAACAAATGAGTTTCAATTAAAAGACATAAAAAATAAAAATAATGCAGAAAAATTTTATTTTAAAAAATTCATTTCGATCATCGATAATTTATTATTTTATAAGTTTGTCTATATGTGATAATTAAATTTATCATAAAGAATACAAAAGCTATCGACAGGCTTCCTTGATAAAATATTATATTTCCATAAGGAAAATGTATAACTCTATCAACATAGGTAATAAAGCAAAAAAATACAATCCAGATAATAAGCGGGAAAAATCTTATACCCACTCCAATCATCAAGATACGTTTAAAGCAATACATTACAATAGATAATAATAAAAATATTGGCGCTACAAAATCATAGTAAAGCATCTGTATTCCAGATGGTTCAAAATTAACGTGCAATAAATTATCCTCCATAGTTGAACAAGCAATTCTTGCATAAGTATAAATAAAAAATGCCAGTACACTATGAATGATTATAGTTAATATTACTCCAATTATTTTTTTGTTTATCACAATAAGATCTCTTTTTAATACGTGATTATATATCGGTTATTTTATAAAATAATTTCTGATATTTACATCTTTTTTCATTCACAAGCGCGTCATTAAAGACGCTTGTTTTTAGTTAATATAAAATAAATATGAAAGTAACGAGAGGTATAAAGCCAGGGAAGATTTTTTGAAGAGAGCACACCTTTCGCAACTGGTTGCTGGTTTGTAAGTACATGAATTTGTTGATTTTTTTGGACGCCTGCGGTTGATTTCCCATCAAAACCTTCATTTGGACATATTTTTAACAAAAAAACAGTATGCACTTCTGCATACTTTTGGCTGGTTTTTCAAAAACGGGGTGATGCAGATCTGCATACTCGCCCTTTACAGGTATTGAAAATACTAGGCAAATATGATCTAATGATTTTTGACAACAGTATGCATGGATGCATCACAACAACCAACAACAATTTCGCGAAACGGAGAAAATTTATGGCAAGAATTACCATCACCATCCCTGATAACCTTCAAAGCCAAATCGTAAAAATGGCAGGAAAAGAGAATGAATCCATCTCTTACACGACAACTAAATTAATTGATATCGGCCTTATGGTCATGAAAAAAAGTGAATCCAAAAAAAAAGAGAATAATTCGATTAGCATAAATACATTATAATATCTTCACGGTATGCGACCTGCAACATCGGCATGAGAAATGACGATATGCCCTTAGCCTCTGACGGAGTAAAGTGATATTTGTCGATTAATACATCGCAAAGACCCCATGGTTTCAGTTGACTAATGTGCTTTAAAGAACCTCCTTTCGTAAAATAAGTACTGCTTTGTTTGCCGCAAGAGTAGACACTCTTTGGAAATGTGCCGATGAGCTCAATGATCATCGCTAGATGGTCCTCGTCTCTGTCCCAGGACTTGCCCGCATGTGGGTCGAACATGAGGTCTCCAGTGAGTAACTCGAAGAGAATGCAGGCGGCGCTCCACATATCAGCAGAGGTATCGTAATTTCCCCCCAAGATAACTTCGGGAGATCTATACTGTCGCGTCTGAATATCGTCAGTAAAATGTTT
>CAIRCS010000209.1 GCA_903877115.1 uncultured Legionella sp. | reverse complement strand
GGGCCGATTCTTTTTGGATTATTTATGGATTGGAAGAGTCCAGAAGTCATCTTTTACGGTATTGCTTTTTTCCAAATCATCGCTATTTTTGTCGCATCCCGACTCAACTCTATCAATATTGCCAGACTCTCTGCGCAACCTAGTTAATTAATTCTAAGTCTGTAAAATTCTCGTTACGTATTTTTGTAACGAGTTTTTTTGTTGCGCTGCACAGTGAAAATTCCACATTATGAAATGTAATTTTCATAGGTAAAAACCCTAGTCTAAATCTCTCAAAAAAATATATTAAATGATGATTTATCTTTCCATATTATGAAATTATTAATTTAAGTTTTTGTTTTTAATGAATTAAATAATTGAATAATTATTGCAAATTGGTGTTGTTAGAGTGGCTAAATTTTCATATAGTTTTTATAAGGGTTGGAATTCAAGAAGTGCTTAAAAATCTGCCCCAAAAAATGAACATTGGAATTAGTCATTAACCAGTAACTCTAAATAAGGAAAAATTAGCATGATGTCACGTAAAGAAGCAGCAGCGGCCCTGCAAAAAGACTGGGATACAAACCCCCGCTGGCGGGGAATTAGTCGTAATTACTCAGCTGATGATGTTATTCGTCTTCGTGGTTCTTTACAAATTGAACATACATTGGCTAGACGGGGTGCCGAAAAATTATGGGATCTAGTGAACAATGAGGCCTATATCAATACTTTAGGTGCCTTGACTGGTGGTCAAGCAATGCAACAAGTTAAAGCGGGTATTAAAGCGATTTACTTGTCAGGATGGCAAGTAGCTGCCGATGCAAATAGTGGAATGGAAATGTACCCTGACCAATCTTTATATCCAGTTGACTCCGTACCAAAGGTAGTAGAGCGTATTAATAATACGTTTAAACGTGCGGATGAGATTCAGTGGTCCAAAGGCCTCAACCCTGGTGATAAGGGTTACATCGATTACTTTGCACCAATCGTAGCAGATGCTGAAGCAGGTTTTGGTGGTGTTTTAAATGGTTTTGAGCTCATGAAAGCCATGATTAACGCTGGAGCTGCAGGTGTTCACTTTGAAGATCAACTTGCTTCTGTAAAAAAATGTGGGCATATGGGCGGCAAAGTATTAGTACCGACTCAAGAGGCAATTCAAAAATTGAACTCAGCTCGTTTAGCAGCTGATGTATTAGGTGTACCTACGGTTATTTTGGCTAGGACTGATGCGGAAGCAGCAGACTTAATTACCAGTGATTATGACGCAAATGATAAGCCATTTGTAACCGGTGAGCGGACCGCGGAAGGTTTCTTTAAAACACGTAAGGGTATCGATCAGGCGATTTCACGTGGTTTGGCATACGCTCAATACGCTGATATGGTTTGGTGCGAAACGGGTACACCTGATTTAGAGTTTGCGCGTAAATTTGCTGAAGCACTGCGCTCGAAGTTCCCAGGCAAATTGTTGGCTTATAACTGCTCACCATCATTTAATTGGCGCAAAAACCTTGATGATGCAACGATTGCAAGATTCCAACGTGAACTCGGCGCAATGGGTTATAAATACCAATTCATTACCTTGGCTGGCATCCACTCCATGTGGTACAACATGTTTGACTTGGCGCAAGATTATGCCAAACGCGGTATGTCTGCGTACGTTGAAAAAGTTCAAGAGCCAGAATTTGCAGCACGTGATCGTGGCTATACTTTCGTATCACATCAACAAGAAGTTGGTACAGGCTATTTTGATGATGTAACGACAGTTATTCAAGGTGGTACTTCTTCCGTAACTGCATTAACAGGTTCGACTGAAGAAGAACAGTTCCACTAAAAGTTATTAGATCTGGACTATCCGTCTTGGTCTTAAACCCAGCGACAAAATCGCTGGGTTTTTTATCCAATCGTGCGGAAAACCTCGCCGTTCAGGGCGAGGATGAATAGCACGGACAGCCTGTCTGTCCTTGACGTTTCTATCTTGTTAAAATAATAAAT
>CAIRCS010000208.1 GCA_903877115.1 uncultured Legionella sp. | reverse complement strand
GATCAACTACAAATAAAGTTGCAACCTTTGCCCCAACGTTTATAATTAGATGTTGCATATGCTCAATACGTTGAAGGTACTCTTCTTGAAAAAAATATCCTATTTTTGGAAATCCGGTCTCTGGGCATTGCTGAGTTTATTGTTCGTTGTCATCACTGTTGTCGTCATACTGTACGCGTATGCGCAAAGCCAATTGCCTGATGTCGCTTCGTTAAAAACCATAGAACTCCAGGTTCCACTCCAAATTTTCACCAAAGATGGTTTGTTAATTCAAGAATACGGTGAAAAACGACGCATTCCCATTCCTTATGATCAAATTCCTCCCACTTTGGTGCATGCCGTACTCGCTACAGAAGATCAACGGTTTTTTGAACATCCTGGCGTAGACATCATGGGGTTGGGTCGCGCGGCCATCTCTATGATTCAAACCCATCGCAAATCACAAGGTGGTAGCACGATTACCATGCAAGTTGCGCGTAACTTTTTCTTGAATAGCAAAAAAACTTTTTTACGTAAATTCAATGAAATCATGCTAGCAATTAAAATAGATCAGGAATTAAGCAAAGAAAAAATCCTAGAATTATATTTGAATCAAATTTACCTCGGAAATCGCGCTTACGGGGTCGGAGCTGCAGCGCAGGTGTATTATGGCAAAGCCTTACAAGATCTAAATATTGCTCAATTGGCTATGATTGCTGGGTTGCCGCAGGCGCCATCTAGCCACAACCCCATTATCAACCCCCTAGCCTCCAAAAAACGCCGAAATCATGTGCTAGAACGTCTTTACGAAGAAAAATATATATCAAAAGAGCAGTATCAAGAAGCTTTACAGCAACCGTTGACCGAGCAGTATCATGGCCCGCATTCTGAGGTTTATGCACCCTACGTAGCGGAAATGATTCGCCTCTCTTTAGTAGAGCATTTTGGACAAGAAGCCTATACCCGTGGTTATAAGGTTTATACTACTGTCGATAGTCGCTTACAAACCACAGCTAATCACGTCACTGCCGAACATTTATTGACCTACGATCGACGCCATGGGTATCGGGGTCCTATTGGCAAAATATCTCCGTTTAGTTCTCCGAATATTCGCAATCAAAAACTCCACCAATATGCTGCAATTGGTGATCTTCAACCGATGGTCATTCTAACCGTTGACCAACGCAGCGCCACTGCAGTGAATAAGAACAATCAAACTGTGACATTGGCTTGGGACGGTATATCCTGGGCACGCCCTGAACTCAAAAAAGGCTTTGTTGGACGCGCGCCGACTAGCGCTCATAATGTCCTGGCTGTAGGCGATGTCGTATATGTCAGCTGTCAGCAAGATCACTGTATTTTAAGTCAAAATCCTGACGCAGAAGTCGCATTGGTTGCGCTTAACCCCAGTGATGGCGGAATTGAGGCCTTGGTCGGAGGATTTAATTTCGGAAAAAGTAAATTCAATCGAGCCACCCAATCCGAACGCCAACCAGGCTCTAGCTTCAAACCATTTTTATACGCCGCGGCACTGAACAAAGGCTATACCCTAGCAACCGTCATTAATGATGCACCAATTGTCATTCGTGATCCCAGTCAACCAGAATGGCGTCCACATAACGACAATTTAAAATTTGGCGGTCCCACTCGCTTAAAAACAGCACTCACTTTGTCACGCAATCTAGTATCTATTCGCATCCTTGATGATATTGGCGTTGAATATACCATTGACTATGCAACCCGGTTTGGATTTAGAAAAGAAACCTTTCCGCATACTTTGTCTTTGGCTTTAGGGACCCTAAGTGTCACCCCAATGGACTTGACCGCCGCTTACGCGATTTTTGCCAATGGGGGTTACAAAGTAGAACCTTATTTAATCGATCGCATTACCAATACCAAAGGCCATGTGTTACTGCAAGCCAAACCTACCCAAGCTCCAAATGAGCAAACAGAAATCTCTGCAGATGTTCTGGCACCCAAAGTCATTACAGCTGAAACGGCGTTTCTTATGAATACCGCACTCCAAAATGTGATTCAACACGGCACCGCTTCTGCAGCCAGGGTATTAAATCGCCAAGATATTGCCGGAAAAACTGGCACCACCAATGACCAAATGGATGCCTGGTTCGCTGGCTACAATCGTGATTTGGTTGTGACCACCTGGATTGGTTTTGATAACCCGCAACCGCTGCATGAATATGCCGCCAGTTTAGCCTTACCGGTGTGGATTGATTTCATGAAAAGCGCCTTACATGGTAAACCTGAGCACAGTTTAACCGAACCCCCTGGTATCGTATCTCTGGGCATCAACCCTGATAACGGTTTACGCGCCAGACCTAATCGGATCAATACCATTACCGAATATTTTATGGAAACCGAATTACCACCTATGGACGAAGAACAATCTTCCAGTCCTGGCAACCAACACGATACCGAAGAAAGTCTATTTTAGGAGAGCATGATGCGAATTGGCGTAGACAGTTTACAAACGAAAGAATCATTGAAAGTTGATGATAAAACTTATCATTATTTCAGTTTGAAGAAAATCGAATCCATTCACGGCAAAGAGATGCAGCGCCTCCCTTATTCCTTAAAAGTTCTATTGGAAAATTTATTGCGTTTTGAAGATGGGAGCACCGTCACCACGCATGATATCAAAGCACTGGCTAAATGGGTGGAAACTCAAACCTCGCAACACGAGATTGCATTCCGTCCCTCCCGAGTCCTGATGCAAGACTTCACAGGCGTGCCCGCAGTCGTAGATTTGGCCGCAATGCGCACTGCCCTTGAAAAAATGGGAACTGACCCTAAAAAAATATCACCGCTTACCCCAGTAGATCTCGTCATTGATCACTCGGTTATGGTCGATGCTTTTGGCAGCAGTTCCGCATTAGCTTCCAACTCTGCGATTGAAATGCAACGGAATCTCGAGCGGTATGAGTTTTTACGTTGGGGGCAGCAAGCATTTGATAATTTTCGAGTGGTACCTCCCGGCACGGGAATTTGCCATCAAGTCAATTTGGAATATTTAGGTCAAACGGTCTGGCATGCCCAAATTGGTCATGAAACCTATGCTTATCCAGATACTTTGGTTGGGACAGACTCTCACACCACCATGATCAATGCCTTGGGCATTTTAGGTTGGGGTGTGGGCGGCATTGAGGCAGAAGCTGCGATGCTCGGCCAGCCCGTATCCATGTTGATCCCAGAAGTTATAGGGTTCAAATTAATCGGCAAACTGGCGGAAGGCGTGACCGCAACCGATTTGGTTCTCACCATTACTGAGCAATTACGTAAAAAAGGCGTAGTTGGAAAATTCGTAGAATATTTTGGCCCAGGCCTCGCCAATTTACCTTTGGCCAATCGTGCAACCATCGCAAATATGGCGCCAGAATACGGTGCCACCTGTGGATTTTTCCCTGTTGATCAAGAAACTTTGCGTTATTTAAAATTAACAGGTCGCGATGAGCATGCGATTCGTCTAGTGGAAGCTTATTCGAAAGCCCAAGGACTTTGGTATGATGCAAGCCAACTTGATCCCATTTTTACAGATACTTTAGAACTGGACTTGGCCACCGTAGTACCCTCTCTAGCCGGCCCCAAACGCCCGCAAGACAAAGTCACTTTACCCTCGCTCCCGGAGTCTTTCCAAACTTTCTTATCTGAAGTGGGCAAAGCACAAGATCAGAAAACCACTTACCCGGTAGCTGGAAGTCATTACGCTCTACAACATGGCGCTGTGGTGATTGCAGCTATTACTAGCTGTACGAATACCTCGAACCCTGAAGTCTTGATGGCCGCTGGTCTATTAGCCAAAAAAGCGCGAGAAAAAGGTTTAACCAGCAAACCATGGGTCAAAACCTCTTTGGCGCCTGGCTCAAAAGTCGTGACTGATTATTTGCAACATTCAGGGCTACAACAATATTTAAATGAGCTTGGCTTCAACCTGGTGGGCTATGGTTGCACCACTTGTATTGGTAATTCTGGCCCATTGCTAGAACCCATAGCAGAATGCATCACCACTAATGATTTGGTGGTTAGCGCCGTCTTATCGGGTAATCGGAATTTCGAAGGACGGATTCACCCCCAAGTCCGCGCAAATTGGCTAGCTTCTCCTCCTCTTGTTGTGGCTTTTGCTTTAGCAGGAGATACGAAGCATGATTTGAACCATGAACCCTTGGGTAAAGATCAACAAGGTCAAGATGTGTTTTTAAAAGATATCTGGCCCACCAACATCGAGATTGCAGAAGCAGTGCTACAAGTGAATTCGAATATGTTTCATAAGGTCTATTCTGAAGTGTTCCAAGGCAATCAAGACTGGCAAGCAATTCCAGTCAAACATAGTCATACCTATAGTTGGTCAAAAAAATCCACCTATATTCAGCACCCCCCTTTCTTTGAGAACTTACAAAAAGAACCTACGCCCATAAAACCTATTCATGACGCTTATATTTTAGGAATCTTTGGCGACTCGATTACTACCGATCACATTTCTCCTGCTGGATCTATCAAAAATAATTCGCCAGCAGGGTTGTATCTCAAAGCTCAAGGCGTTGCTGAGGCCGATTTTAACTCTTACGGCGCCAGACGCGGCAACCATGAGGTGATGATGCGCGGTACGTTTGCGAATATTCGGATCCGCAATGAAATGACGCCAGAAGTAGTCGGTGGGGTAACTCGCCATATTCCCACGCAAACCGTCATGCCCATTTTTGATGCCGCCATGTTGTATCAGAAAGAACACCATCCCTTGGTAATCATCGCAGGCAAAGAATATGGAACAGGGTCGTCCCGAGATTGGGCAGCCAAAGGAACTTTGCTCTTAGGTGTCAAAGCCGTGATTGCAGAAAGCTTCGAACGCATCCATCGTTCCAACTTAATTGGCATGGGCATCATGCCCTTGCAATTTATGGACAATACAACTCGTTTGAGCTTAGGCCTGAAAGGAGATGAACGCATCACTGTACAATTTGATACAAATTTACAGACTGGGGCTAAACTATCTGTCCTCATTCAAAACTCACAGGGCGAGCAACAAACCATTCAGGTATTATGTCGGATTGACACCGGAAATGAATTAGAATATTACAAACACGGCGGTATTTTGCAGTACGTATTGCGAAATCTGTAAAATCGATATTGCAACCATTCTGTCATTTCCACTTAGGTCGGAGTGGCAGAATACCCCCAAAAACTATGCTCAATTAATATATTAATTGACTATTAAAAGCAAAATGTTACAATTACCCCACTTTGAGTCCATACAAGGTTTAGAGGAATGCTTTTAGTTCGTTATATAACTCGCGTTGCAAGACCATTAGTTCTTGCTACTGTGGTCGCTTCTCTAACTTACCTCCTATCATTCCCATCCATAAGCATTCTTTTGTTTAGCAGTTACGTCGGAATCACTTTTATCGCAACAATATCCTTAGTAAAATACCTTGTTTTACCCCTAATGAATATGAATACCCACTATCAACTGCGGAGATTTACTTATTTAACAATAATCATAGCTATTCCTCTTATATCAATATTTGCATTTCCACATGTATACCTATTTTTTAATGCACAGCCTTTGTTGCTATCTGGCCCATTACTTCACGTAACCACCACAATCTTCGCCTTTGAGTATATATTAGCTAGAAATTCACGCATTCCGGACAGGTCGGACCTCTCCTTAATCAGAATCTTATCGAATCCCAGAAGGGGCATCGCAAGATTGCGAGTACTACTTGAACCTAATACAGACCGCGCGAGGAATGAATTAGAGCTACGACCCAACGTGGCTGCTGCCGATAATAGTTTGCAAGTAGGTATAGATGAACTCACCACTCGATACATGGAAGTATTCACTAGATTCCCTAAAGAAGCCATCATTGATGACGCAGCATTGTATAAAAAACAGTTTGATAGGCTCAGAGAAGATAGGCTCAGAGAAGGTCTTCCAACATTTAACGATGAAATAGTAGCTGGCCTCCGAAAAAAGGCTTACGAGAGCGCGCTGCAAGAAGCACAAAAATTGGCAGCAGCTTATCAAAAAACCCTCTCTTCCGCAAAACAGCGACAATGTTACGATAATTATAGAGAAGTTGCTTTGCGTCTTTCTCTCTACGCAACTTGTCCAGTTTCGCTGGAAGACATACATAGTGGGCGACCAGAAGATTTTTCGATAGTCGAAAAAAGATATACCGCCCCAGTCTATATAAAGAAAGATGATGGCACCTTTGAAGCGGCAGAGCCTGGAAGAACCGCAGTCTATGCAGTAACAGGAAAAACCGCGGTCTATCAAACCCACACATTTATGAGCATTCTGGAGAATAGACACGAGGCACTAGATCCGGTGGATCGTGATCCATTTTTTAATTCGAGCACGTATCCTAATACCGAGAAAAAAGGCAGTCCAAACTATCGAGCAAGTCATGGGGCATCTTATCCAACCAAATACGTGTTTTATGCGTACAGCCAAAACCATGGAAATGGTTTAAGTTTGGAATTATGTGAAGCAATGGAGGCGTTTTTAGATCCAACCTTGGAAGAGTGTAAAAAGGCAGCTTTGCAAAAAACCCAAGCACCCGCAAAAATTAATGCACCGAAAGAAGATAAAATGCCACAACCTCTGAAAAAACAGAAGGGACCTTCGTTTGTTGGCCCTCCATCAACCTTATCGCCTAACAGCATGTTCTCTCGTCGCACTACCTCTTCTAGAAGGCCTTCTTCTAGCAGCACTATTTATCATAATGATGATACAACAGATACATTTACTGCTGCGATAGCTGCAGGTGTCCCATTAGAAGAGATAATGGCTAACCTTGCGCATGATTACCGTTTTCAGAACTGAATTGTCAATCAACATACCCTAATTTATTTTTGGACAAGTATTGATACTTTCTGACATTCAGAATGCCTGCATTCGGGTGAATTTTCCACGAAATACAGGCATTCTAACTATTAGATTTAAGCAAACAGACTCCTTAATCAGGAATCGACATTAAACTCGCGTTACCGCCAGCCGCAGTCGTATCCACCGTCACAGTTCGCTCTACACACATGCGTTGCAAATAGT
>CAIRCS010000207.1 GCA_903877115.1 uncultured Legionella sp. | reverse complement strand
GGTGATTCTTCGCAGTATGCCTCCTTGATTAGCGCATTAGAGGAAGGTACGACTCAAATTGAAGGTAGTTTTTGTCATTGGGATGTTGAAAAGGAGAGAAAATAAATGGACAAAATGTTAAATTACTACCATCCCAGTACAGCAGTTTTTGTAGATGATCAACAAGCGTTTCTTTCTGCTGTAAAAAATAGATTGCCGCGAGACATGATATCGATTTATTTTTCCGATCCAATGGCCGCTTAAACAAAATCAAAAGCGCACATTTGTCTCAGCGTAAAAGTCCGCAAAGAATATATGAAGTTTGAGAAGATTTGGAAATAAATCTACTCAGTCATAGCGAAAGTTTATTTAACTTAAAGGTGGGGGAAGCATCCAATCTAATCTATAATCCTGATCGCTTTTCAGAAATATCAGTAGTTATTGTGGATCGTATGATGCCAATATTAGATGGTATTAATTTTTGTAGGCAATTAAGCGATCATCCCGTTAAAAAAGTTATGTTAACCGCTAGCAAAGATCGAAAAATTGCGACAGAAGCGTTTAATGAAGGTATCATTGATTTTTTCCTGTTAAAAGACGCTCCTAATTTGGCTGATCAATTAATTACCATCATCGACAGAATGCAAAAAAATTATTTTTATTCTCTATCTAAACAAGCACTAGGGACCACCCTAGAAATGGCCATCCCTTTGATAAACAACCCACTTATAATTGATTTTTTGAAAAATAAAATGCATGAATTAGGTGCTGTAGAGTTTTATTTATTGGACAAGCAAGGCAATGTTTTATTCATTACGTACGATGGCACTCCCATGACGCTTGCGATTTCATCAAGTGAAATGATTGATATGTATGCTGCTATAGCTCAAGAGCATGAAGAATTATCGATTGCCAATACATTATTTAAAAAAGAAAAATTACCTTTTCTTCCAAAAGAAGTTGACTCCATGCGCCCTGTCAGCGAGTGGCACCATTTTCTTTTTGATGCCATTCCTATTTCTGAACAACCCAACCTGTTTTACGCCCTAATAAGAGACCCTCGTTATCAACCAGTAGATGTTGAAAAAATATATCCTCGGAAAAAATACACGGCATAATTGATATGCTTCGTATCAAAATAAGTTGACATTTCTTCGTATATTGATAATAATCATATCAAATATAGAGGGAGTTATTATGGAAAAAAACTTAAAAATACAAATCTATCAGGGGATGATCCAGTATTTATTAGAGTCAACTCATTACACGTTAAAAAATATTGCAGACCTATCTAACTCTTCAATAAAAAACATGCGATCGATTCATCATGATGGCTTAATACCGTCAGTTTTTACGTCGGAGCTACAACTGATCAAACTTTATCAGATGGTTCTTGAAGTTAATATTAATCAAAACAGTTGGTTGAGATGCAGCTCCCAGTTGGACTGCAGCTTGACATAAATATCATATAACAAAGGAGTGGGACAATGATAAAATGGGTAAAGCTAAAAAAATACTGCCAGGACTCTGGTGACACTTCTAATGCTGTCCACGCTAAACGCAAGCGCGGGATATGGCTTGATGGTGTGCAATGTAAAATAGGTCCTGACGGCAATATATGGATTAATGTCGTTGAAATTGAAAAATGGGTAGAATATGGCAACAAAGCAACGAATAGCAGCCTACGTGCAGTATAAATGTTTATCATAAAAAGCAGGAAATCATGATCGCCATATATGATAAATTCAACCCATTTAGAGCAAATTACAACCTAAAATTTGGGGCACCATTGGGGCATTATTTTAAAATTCCGGGGCTTTTTTGGGGCATTCTGAGGCCAATGAAAGGCTATGAAAAACAACTCGACTCAAATTCTAATCCAATGATTTTAAATGGTTTTTATCAGTCATTGGCGGTCTTTTCTGGTCTTAAATATTGGTGGAGGCGGCGGGAATTGAACCCGCGTCCGCAAGCCCTCTGCCATTAGATCTACATGCGTAGCCGTGTCTTTTGAATTTCACCTTCAAGCCTCCGACGGGCAGGATTCTCTCTGGCAAGTCCTTGAGTTTCGCAGCTTAATCCAGGACAAATCAAGCCACTAGCCTATCTTTTATGACCGCCGATTCGATACCGATAGACAAGCTCGGTCAAGCGGGGCGCTGGTTTTTTGGCAGCGCACGTTGCTTCTTACGAAGCGGGTATCGTCCAATTAGGCAGCGATAGCACCACTTTCGTCTTCAGCGTAGATTTCATCGTTTGCATTTGTGTTTATTTGAGTCTGATTAACGAGAAGTCTCAATCTCGGCATGCACCTTTGGTTTTGCAACCCACGTCGAAGCCAGGTCGCCCCCATACCAGTATTATACCATATTTTGCCAAAAAAGACCCTGCTTTTAGCCCAATATTTGTAGTTATGCGCAAATTGTTTTAAAATCACGGCACTTTCCTCAACCACAGCGCCTATTTAGCTATGTTTTACAACACACAAGTTCAAGACACACGCAGCCGGTTTTTTACCACGTGGGCAAAACACCAAGCCAAGCAGCCGCTAGATCAGCTCGAATCTCAATTATTGGCAGTGATTCTCCAACATCCGGAGTATCATGCTACTTTAGAACAACAGGATATCGACTATCAGTATCAGCCCGAACAAGGTATGAGTAACCCATTTTTACATATGGGTTTACATTTAGCCTTACGTGACCAAATTTTATTGGACCGCCCGCAGGGGATCAAAACGGTTTTCCAAAATTTACTGGAACGTCATGGCGATGCTCATCACGTAGAACATTTATGTATCGAACAATTGGCGCTCAGTCTCTGGAATGCGCAACGTGATCAACGCTTACCAGATGAACAGGCGTATCTTTTGGCTTGTCAAAACTTGGCGTAATTTTTATATGGCTGCGCTTTAAGCGCCCAACAAACAGTGTCATCCCCGCGCAGGCGGGTATCCATCACTGATAAACAGCTGAGCCAATCTAAGAATGGATTCCCGCCTACGCGGGAATGACAAATTTTTTCCATTCATTGACTTTAACTAAGAATACCCCGTTGACGCAACAATGCGTCGGTAGTCGGCATTCTGCCCCGATACGCGATATAGGCATCAGCAGCCTTTTTAGCCCCACCCACTTCCAGAATTTGCTGTAGAAAGTCATGTCCCGCTTTTGCGCTGAATATTCCCTCTTCTTCAAAACGCCCGAAAGCATCACTGGACAAGACTTCAGCCCAAATATAGCTATAATAACCTGCGCCATATCCCCCGGCGAAAATATGTGTGAAAGCGTGCTGAAAACGATTATACGGCATACACGGCACAACCGATATTTGCTTGCGAATGTCATCTAATATTGTAGAAATCACTTTCGCATCCGAATGATCGTTAAACGTTTCATGTAAACGAAAATCAAATAATGCAAACTCTAATTGACGAGTCACCATCATCGCTGATTGAAAGTTTTTCGCGGCGACTAATTGCTGAAATACCGCTTGGGGTAAGGGCCCTTTCGTCTCAGCATGTTCGGTCAACATTTGCAAAGGGGCTTCTTCCCAACACCAGTTTTCAAAAAATTGACTGGGTAATTCCACTGCGTCCCATTCCACACCATGAATACCGGAAGCACTAATATAATCTACTTTGGTTAACACATGCTGTAAGCAATGGCCCATTTCATGAAATAACGTTTGCAATTCATCATGCGATAAACGTGCAATCTCACCCGATTTCGCAAAGTTACAAGTCAGGGTTGCAATCGGCAATTGTACCTGTCCATCTGCATGCAAAAACCGACTTTGACAAGAGTCCATCCAAGCGCCACTGCGTTTATGCGGTCTGGCAAACAAATCCATATAAATATAACCACGCATAGCCCCTTTTTCATCCAATAGATGATAACAAGTCACATCTGGATGCCAACGATCGATTTCGGCAGTCTCCGCAAAGCGAATACCATACAATTTCTCTATAATCGCGAACATTCCAGCCATGACTTTGGGCAAAGGAAAATAGGCTC
This sequence comes from uncultured Legionella sp., assembly GCA_903877115.1. GTDB lineage: Bacteria > Pseudomonadota > Gammaproteobacteria > Legionellales > Legionellaceae. The sequence continues at coordinate 31,633 of CAIRCS010000207.1, read as the reverse complement.
GGAGCGCTTCTTGTGAAATCGAAAACTGTGCTTCTTGCTTTTTCTCTGATGCATACGTCACATCCCAAGGGGCTAACGTCTCCAGATTCAGATGCTCTTTTGCCCAGTCACACAATTGCGCAAATTCAGTTCGCGCTTGCTGCTGAGTTCTGGTTACCAAATCCTGCAGGAAGGTCGTTACTTGCTGCGGAGACTCAGCCATTTTGGTCGCTAAAGACAAGGCCGAATAATGCGAAAACCCCAATAAACGGGCCATTTCAAAGCGCAAAGCCAAAATTTCTTGCATCACAGGTGTATTGTCAAATTTGCCAGCTGATGGGCCTTGATCAGACGCCCGCGTCACATACGCGATATAAATAGTTTCCCGTAACGCACGATCTTCCGAGTAGGTCAATACGGCCAAATAACTCGGCGCATCTAAGCCAAATACCCAGCCACTTAAATGATGCTCCTTGGCCAAAGCAGCCGCATTAGCCAACGCATACGCAGGCAATCCTTTTAACCGCGACTCATCTGTCACATGATAGCGATAATCTTGGACTGCATCCAAAACATAGGTTTCAAATTGATTTGTCAATTGAGATAAACGCGCTGTGATCGCTGTGAAACGTTCTTTATTTTCAGGAGATAATGCCACACCAGATAATCCAAAATCGCGCAAACGATCACTTATTATTTTCTGTTGGCTCGCAGTCAAAGACACTGTATCAATCCGTTTGACAGCATCATACAAAGCTTGATTCTGTCCAAGACCGGACTCATAAGCCGATAACTTCGGTAAACAAGCCTCATAACAGGCCCGCAATGCTGGTGAGTCAGCAACCGAATGCAAATGTGATAAAGGGGACCAAAAACGTTCCAGCTCATCATGCATCACTTCTAAAGGATGCATCAAACTATCCCAAGTCGGCTTTGCTTGTTGACTTAGCTTTTCAATTTGAAGCAGATGTTTGGCTAACAGCAATTCCAAATTTGAAACAAATGCATCAATTTGGATCGAATGAAATAAAGGTAGTTGCGCAGTAATCGACAGCATGAGATCCTCTCTTGGTCAAGAATCCTGAGCATAACAAAATTATCTGATTAATACATCCGAGAATTAGCCGTAAGGAGATTATTACCTCCAGGTTTAGGCCTTGGCTCAAACTCCGCTTGACGTCTTTGATTAAAATAATTTTGCATGTGATAAGTAACCACCGTCATCAATGTCGCATTAAACCCGCCTATCACTGGCCACATTGTACTAACGGCCGCCATACTGGGTAACGTTAGGCATAAGCTAATCATCAATATACTGAAATGAAACACCATATAACCCAAAGCAAACGCTTCGAACCAAAATCGCTTCTCCATCTCATCTTGGATTTTCCGAGGACAATTTAATTGGTCTAAATTATACGCCATTTTATATAACCGATGTAATTCAATACCCGCCCTGAGAATGCTCGTCAACAAGTCCAAAGCCTGCACCGTTAAACTCAAGGCAATCCCAACCGGTGTTAATACCCCCCCAGGCAACCAAAAGCAAACTTTGAGGCCAACTGCAATCCAATACAAATCAGGAATAACTTCAACCCAACATCGCTTCCAATGCGCTTGTAAACGTACCGACCAATCTAAATTACGTTCCAAAGGCTCTAACTGTCCAAGCCCCAGCCCATGATAAGTCAGCAAAGAAAAATTCAAGCTCAATCTCGGAATAAAAAACAGCCAATTCACATAAGACAGCACACCCCGCATATAAGGATCGGCTGCTTTGAAGAGATGACTATAGGTTTTATTCTGCAAATAGGGTTCTAAAAATGCCAATAAACGCCGAAAACGTGTGCCCCCTAAGCGGAAATGATTATAAAACGTGTGAAATTCTTGCGTTCCCATGACTAGCGAAACATAGTATCGAGCTATGGCCAATGCGCCCGCTGGAGTTCCAGGATCGGGAATATCAGAGTCGCCAAAAGCCCAGGCTATATATCCACGAAGCTCTGTTCCAATACGACTTAAAACAGTCGCTTGAGTTTGCACCGAATCATGTTGAATAAATGTGCCTATAAATATTTTATCATCAAAAGTGATGCCGCACTCATTCAATAGTTCTCGATATTCTATTTGTTGCGCATCCAGTCGCAATTGATCACTTAACAACGCAACTGACATCCCCTTCCGGAAGCATATATTCAATAGTCTAGATAAGACCAAAACAGCCTGCACATTCTCTAGATCCTCTGGACGCCGCCCTTGAACCATCTCTGCCCGCTCTGCTTTGACTTTGTCATCGAGCGTGCGATTAATTTGTTCCAGCTCTCGTACGCGGCTTTCCATGGCGCGACGTTTGTCTGGAGACTGTTCTGCTTTAATTTCACCAACCAACGTTTCGATTTTAGCCAGATTAGCTCGTTGAGTAGCAGGTAAAGCCAAAATCGTGGTGCTACAGCGCATCACATCCAATAAGCGTTGTAATTGCCAATAATGCAAAACAAATGGCTCAAAAAAATCGGCATTTTCACCATTTTCAGCTGCTTGTAGCGCAAGTAATATGGTGTGAATTGGCAAATTTGCATAGGACTGTTGTGGCAGAGAGTCTGTGAAATGAATAGGCGAAATACTAAAATCATTAGATGAACCACTCGAAAGGCCTATACGAGGGGGAGACGCCTGCGCCGGCTGAGTTGGCACTAATGCCGACACTCCAGAATCAAATGATTGATTTTGCTCAAAAAAAGAAACGCCTGTCGACTTTCTATCTTTCCAAACTAGATTCAAGTATCTCAAAACAGGATTTTTGGCCATAATTAATTCAATATATTCAAATATATTGCTCATTCTGCCATAAAATAGGCAAAAAGGAAATATTTTTTATTTACATTTTTTTTTGTGAGCAGACAGGTTTCTGTAATTCATTCTTTGCTAAGACGCTACGACTTGCCGAAAATCAGTAATTGCGCGACAATAACGCCTTTATCAAACGGGATAGACGATTGCATGAAAACATCCAGTTTACTGGCTAACGCCATTCGCTTTTTAAGTGTCGATGCAGTTGAACAAGCGCAATCGGGTCATCCTGGGATGCCACTGGGTATGGCGGACATTGCCACTGTACTGTGGCAACAATTCTTAAAACACAATCCCAAAAATCCTTATTGGTTCAATCGAGATCGCTTTGTTTTATCCAACGGTCATGGTTCCATGTTGTTATATGCTTTGTTGCATCTAAGTGGCTATGCTTTACCCATCTCCGAACTCAAACAATTTCGGCAATTGCATTCCAAGACACCTGGTCACCCGGAGTATAGCCATACACCCGGGGTTGAAACCACTACCGGGCCGTTGGGACAAGGTTTGGCCAACGCAGTGGGCATGGCTATTGCAGAGAAAATCTTAGCTGCACAATTTAATGATGAATTAAGTGATTTGGTCGATCATCACACTTATACTTTTGTAGGCGATGGCTGTTTGATGGAGGGCATTTCTCATGAAGTATGCTCTTTAGCTGGCACCTTAAACCTGGGTAAACTGATTGTTTTCTACGACGACAATGGGATTTCAATTGACGGCCCTGTCACAACCTGGTTTCAAGATGATACACGCAAACGTTTTGAAGGATACCATTGGCAAGTCATTGGTCCGATTGATGGGCATGATCAAACTGCTATTGCGGCAGCGGCCCGCCAAGCCAAAGAGAATACCACGCATCCAAGTTTGATCATCTGTAAAACGATCATTGGATACGGTTCTCCCGCTGCGGGCGATGCCTCAACTCACGGAGCACCATTGGGCCAAGCAGCCATCGCACAATTACGCGAACATTTTGCATGGCCGCACCCGCCATTTCATATCCCACCTGATATTTACGCAGCATGGAATCACACCGCTCAAGGTGAAGAAATTGAACAATTATGGCTGGAGCAGTGCCAAGAATACAAAGCACGACGACCCAAAGATTACTATGAATTTCTGCGCAGAATTAATGGAGATTTACCAGATGATTGGCAGTCATTGAGTCAACAATGGATCACAGATTGTAAATCAAATACCAAATCAATGGCCACTCGCAAAGCATCCCAAGCGTGTATCGAGCATTTTGCGGCACATTGTCCTGAGCTGTTTGGAGGGTCAGCTGATCTGACTGGCTCTAATTCTACCGATTGGTCAGGCACCCACATTGTTTCAGCCGATCATTGGCAAGGAAATTATTTACAGTATGGTGTACGCGAATTTGGGATGTCCGCCATCATGACTGGTATGGCACTTCATGGGGGATTTATTCCTTATGGCGGCACATTTTTAGTATTTTCTGATTACTCTCGCGCTGCGCTACGCATGGCGGCTATGATGCAACAACGCATCGTCTTTATTTTCAGCCATGATTCAATCGGATTAGGAGAGGATGGTCCAACGCATCAACCCATCGAACAAACCGGGTCCTTGCGTTTGATTCCTAATTTACATATATGGCGCCCGGCTGATCTATTAGAAACTGCAGTAGCATGGGAAAAAGCGCTAGAACATCATACCGGTCCTAGTTGTATTTTATTATCCCGTCAAACGCTACCGGCTATCGCACGCGCTCCGGAACAGAAAACATATATTGACCGCGGCGCTTATATCGTTACAGACAGCCCAGAATGCCCAGAACTGATTGTAATAGCTACCGGATCGGAATTGCATATTGCACTGGCAGGCGCGACACTTCTGCGCGAAGCCGGCGTCGCCACCCGAGTGGTCTCTATGCCTTGCGCAGAACTATTTTTGGCTCAAGACGCCACCTATCAAGAAGCAATATTACCCAAAAATGTGCGCAAACGTATTGCCATTGAAGCCGGTAGCACCGCTTATTGGTATCGCTTTGTTGGATTAGATGGGCGAGTGATTGGCCTAGATCGCTTTGGTGAATGTGGCCCAGGACAAATTGTATTTGCTAGTTTGGAAATCACCGCAGAACGCGTTAAAATAGAAGGTTTGCGCTTGTGCCACAGCAAAAAAGTGACAGCATAAATTATGATTTAGGAGAAAAGAAAAGTATGAGTATTCGTGTTGCAATTAATGGTTATGGACGTATTGGACGTTGTATATTACGCGCTATTTTTGAAACCAAGCGCTTATCTGAGTTCAATGTAGTCGCCATCAATGACACATCCGGGATTCGCAGTACAGCACATCTAACTCGCTATGATAGTACGCATGGGAGATTTGCTAGTACCGTAACCATTGATGGTCAAAATCTAATAGTAGATGACCATCCTATCACCATCACTTCCGAACGCAATCCAACGAAATTACCCTGGAAAGACTTGGGGGTTGACTTGGTTTTTGAATGCACAGGCAAGTTTACAAAACGTCAAGACGCCCTGCAACACATAGAGGCTGGCGCCAAAAAAGTGCTGATTTCTGCACCCAGCAATGACGCCGATGCAACCATCGTTTACGGCGTCAATCATCACATTCTGCGTCCCACAGATTGTGTCGTATCTAATGCTTCTTGTACGACCAATTGCTTAGCGCCCGTCGTAAAACCACTGAACGATGCGATTGGTATTGAGTATGGGTTATTAAATACCATCCATGCCTATACCAAGGATCAATTGCTCTTAGACGGACATCATGTGGATTTACATCGCGCACGCGCGGCAGCGCACTCTATCATTCCAACTAAAACGGGCGCAGCTGCTGCTGTCGATATAGTGCTACCTGAGCTAAAAGGACGTTTAGATGGGTTTGCTATGCGCGTTCCTACTTTAAATGTTTCTGTCATTGATTTAACTTTTACACCGAAACGTCCCACTACCGTTGCAGAAGTCAATCAGATCATGTCTAATGCTAAAAATAATGTGTTACATGTTAATGATGAACCCCTAGTATCATGTGATTTTAATCATTATCCTGCTTCGGCTGTGTTTGATACCACACAAACCAGAGTATTGGGCAATATGGTAAAAATCATTGCATGGTATGATAATGAATGGGGATTTTCTAATCGAATGTTAGATACCGCTCATCATATGATGAGTATTTAAGGAGTAATTATGAGTCTCATCAGCATAAAAGATGTCGACCTCAAATCCAAATGCGTTCTTATTCGGGAAGATCTGAATGTCCCTATTAAAGATGGCATTATTACCAGTGATCAACGCTTGCGCGCTGTACTACCCACTTTGCAAAAAGTACTCGATGCAGGTGCAGGGGTCATTGTTCTATCTCATTTAGGACGCCCGACTGAAGGCAAATATGATCCCAAATTATCACTCCAACCGGTGGCCAATTATTTGGCTGCTCAATTAAATTATCCTGTCAGATTTTCGACCGATTATTTACAAGGTGTCAAAGTCAAACCAGGTGAACTTGTTTTATGTGAAAACGTGCGCTTTAATATCGGCGAAAAAAGTAATGACCCTGCTTTAGCCCGTCAGTTGGCGAGTTTATGCGACGTATTCATTATGGATGCATTTGGCACAGCGCATCGTTGCCATGCCTCTACTTATGGCTTGGCGCAATATGCGCCCATCGCGGTTGCCGGACCTTTGTTACTCAGAGAACTAGAGACCTTGGAGCGCGTATTACGTGCACCAGAAAAGCCGATTATTGCGATTGTTGGCGGCGCCAAAGTTTCTTCAAAGTTGTCTTTGTTAAAACAAATGACCTCTCGTGTTGATGTGTTGATCCCTGGCGGTGGCATAGCTAATACTTTTTTGAAAGCCAGCGGCAAAGAAATCGGCATTTCTCTGTATGAACCAAATTTAATAGAAGAATCGCAAGCCATTTTACAATTGGCTAAAAAGACAGGGTGCGAAATCGTTCTGCCAACGGACGTAGTCGTAGGTAAACATTTTCAAGATACTTGCCCAGCTTATAACAAAACACTCTCTCATGTCGCAGCAGACGACATGATTATGGATATTGGCCCAGAAACGGTTGCCCGTTACATTGCGCTCATTGAGACAGGTAAAACCATCATTTGGAACGGTCCATTAGGCGTATTCGAATTCCCCCAATTTGGATATGGGACACGCGCAGTAGCGATTGCTATTGCAAACTCTGATGCTTTCAGTATAACCGGCGGTGGCGACACGTTAGCAGCCATTGATAAATACGATTTGACCGACCAAATGGACTACATTTCCACTGGCGGCGGCGCATTTTTACAATATTTGGAAGGCAAACCATTACCTGCCGTCGCAATTTTAGAAGAAAGGGGCAAAGCCGCGCTTTGTGTTTAAGGATCAAACACCAGCCCTTTTTTATTTTTTATCTGCCTTTTAATTCGATGGTGCTGGTAACGATTTTACTCTAAGCCCGCACCTCTTTTACACTCTGTTTACGCAACCGAGCCGCTTCTTCATCACGACGACGCGGATAACCGTATTAGATTGGTTATAAACAATTAAGATTCATTTTATATTTTTACCGACAATTAGGAGCATAAAGTGGTTAAGAAAAATTTAACTATTGGCTTGGTACAAGAACGGTGGGTGGACAATCCAATGATCCATCAAGATAATCTTGCTAGAGGTATTAGCTCCGCTGCACAACAAGGTGCCAGCTTAATTTGTTTGCAAGAATTGACCTTGTCCCCTTATTTTTGCACGCAACCCGATGCCGATCCGAAACCTTATATGGAAGATCTGGAGCATGGGCCCACTGCAAAATTCGTTGGTCATATGGCAAAAAGCACTCAAACGACTATCACCGCTTCATTATATGATAATGCTGGATATAACACCGCGGTAGCATTTGATCCACAAGGTCAGCTAGTCGCAGCTACTCGCAAACAACATATCCCACGTGGCGCAAAATATCACGAAGATCACTATTTCAAGGTGGGAGATTCTGATTACCCTATTCACAATCTTGTGGGGTGTCGCGTGGGGCTGCCTACCTGTTATGATCAATGGTTTCCAGAGCTATCCCGCATTTATGGGTTAAAAAATGCAGATATTTTGATCTACCCCACCGCCATTGGGGATGAGCCCACTGCTCCGGATTTGGATACTCAGCCGATGTGGCAAACCGTCATGATTGCTCAGGGTATTATGGCCAATTGTTTTATAGTCGCGGTCAATCGCGTAGGAAAGGAAGATGGTCTACAATTCTATGGAAGTAGTTTTATTTCCTCACCTTTAGGTCAAGTCTTAGTACAAGCGCCGCGGCATGAGCCTGCCGTTTTAGTAACCACAATAGAGCTTGAACAACGTGCGTTGTGGGGCAGATTATTCCCATTTGCTCAACAACGTCAACCACAAACATATCGAGCGTTACTTAGCGCTATACAGGAAGGTGAATCATGACATTCCATACACCCTCGCTAGACCAATATTACCATATCAAACATTGGGGAGATGGCTATTTCGCAATGAATGAACAAGGTGAAATCATCGTACGTAAATACCCTGACGATACCAGCGTTACCTTGTTAGCCATTGTGCAAGAAGCCGAACTCTCTGGACTTTCCCTCCCTTTATTAATCCGCTTTAATGACATATTACATGACCGAGTTACAAAAATTTATTCAGCGTTTGACCAAGCGCGGCAAACATTAGCTTACCGGGGCCAATATCAATTGGTATACCCCATCAAAGTAAATCAAGAATGGGCAGTAGTGAAAGAATTATTAAATTCGCAAACCCACACTCTAGGACTCGAAGCAGGCTCTAAACCAGAACTTTTGGCGGTGATTGGCATGCTAAGCCAAAAAAAATCCGTCATCATTTGTAATGGATATAAAGATAGTACCTATATTCGCGCGGCCCTAATTGCCCAAAAAATGGGGCATACTGTCTTTATCGTCATTGAAAAAATTGCTGAATGGGATATTATTGAGCAAGAATCTAACCGCCTAGGAATAAGGCCCCAAATTGGTGTTCGCATTCGGTTGGTTTCTAAGGGCGCAGGACTTTGGGAAGACACTGGGGGAGAAAAATCTAAATTTGGATTATCTGCTGCCCAAGTTTTATTGCTAGTCTCACGAATGACCCACAGTGGCATGCTAGATTGTCTGCAAATGATGCACTGTCATATGGGCTCTGAAATTGCCAACATTCAAGACATTGGTGATTGTATGCAAGAAATTTCGCAGTATTATATCGCGTTACATCAGCTTGCTGTACCTATTCACACACTGGATGTAGGAGGAGGTCTCAGTGTGGATTACGAAGGGACACAATCCGCGACGGGTTGCTCTATGAATTATAGTTTATATGAATATGCATCGAGTATCATGTCCAATATTCAACGAGCTTGTGCGAGCGCTCAGCTGCCAGAGCCTAATATTATCACGGAGTCAGGACGTGCTTTGACTGCACATCACGCGGTCCTGATCACTAATATTACTGGCGTTGAGCATGGCTGTGAAGAAATACTAGACCCATTCATTCAAGATCCATCGGTTCCAGTGGTTTTAGAAATGTGGCAAAATTATCAATCTTTGCCGACTTGCATGCCATCTGAAGTGTATGCCTCCAGCTCCCAATTATTAATCACTGCACAAAACAACTTTTTGCACGGCGACATTTCTTTGCAAGACAAGGCAACCGTGGAATGCTTATTCAAAAAAATCTGTTTGGACATACAAAACAACTTGGACATGACTCATCCTGTTGATCAGGCTTTATCTGAGCAGCTTTCAGAAAGGTTAGCAGCAAAAGTGTTTTGTAATCTTTCATTTTTTCAATCTTTGCCTGATGCTTGGGCGTTGAGCCAAGTTTTTCCAGTAGTACCTATTTCACAACTGTTAAACCGTCCATTGATGCATAGTATTTTAGCGGATTTAACCTGCGATTCAGACGGTACTTTGAATCACTATGTAGGGGGAGGGAATGTGAACTCAACACTCCTCCTGCCTGAGTTTGATAAAACCGCGCCTTATATGCTAGGATTTTTTTTGGTGGGCGCTTATCAGGAAATTTTAGGTAATTTACATAATTTATTTGGAGATACGAATTCTGTCGCGGTTACTTTGCAGGGAAATGGCCAGTTTTCTTTGTATAATATGTGCGACGGTGATACGGTATCAAATGTTTTATCAGCAGCACATTTCGATTGCAAAGCGTTATTGTTATCCTACAAGCAACAATTGAAACGAACCGATTTACCGGACGACACGATTCAATTGTATTTGATGGAACTTTCTAGTATTTTTTCTCAATCCACCTATTTGCGAGTCTAAATGCAAACACCTAAAGAAGCTGGTTTTTCAATGCCTGCAGAATGGCACCCACATAGCGGGTGCTGGATGGCCTGGCCCTGTCACAGGGCTACATGGCATACCATTGGGCTACAACGTGCGCGCGAGGCGTACGCACGCGTTGCGCACGCTATTCAAATGTTCGAACCCGTAACCATGCTGGTCAATCCTGGAGACGAAGCTTCAGCGCAGGCATTATGCGGACCCGCCATTCGGCAGATAACGCTCCCCTTGAATGACTCTTGGTTGCGCGATACAGGTCCTAGTTTTTTATTGAATGCGGAACAGCAATTGGCAGGCGTTGATTGGATTCATAATGCTTGGGGCGGTAATTACGAGCAATGTGATTTGGATAATCAAATTGCAGGGGCAGTAATACGCATAACGGGCGCGCGCGCCTTTCAAGCCCCCCTCGTCATGGAAGGCGGATCTTTTCATGTAGATGGCGAGGGCACACTGCTCACCACGCGCGAATGTCTGTTAAATCCCAATCGCAATCCGCAATTAACTGAAGCTCAGATTACCCAATATTTGCAAGATTATCTGGGTATCCAAACCATTATTTGGTTAAAGCAAGGATTGGTAGGAGATGAAACTGACGGTCATGTCGACGAAATTGCCTGTTTTATTGCGCCTGGTCGTGTGTTTTGCCTGATTACGACCGATCCTACAGATATCAACTATTCGATATTGCAAGAAAATTACAACCTATTAAAGCAAAGTCGCGATGCCAAAGGCCGATTGCTAGACGTCATTCCAATCGAACAACCTCCGGCAACCTATCTTAATCAAGAGCGGTTAACGTTATCTTATATCAATTTTTATGCCGCAAATGGGGGCATCATCATGCCTGCATTTGGCCACCCTCAGTATGATGCAGCCGCCAAAGCGCTATTTGAACAACATTTCCCAGATCGGATAATTACACAAATTGATGCTCTCGATGTATTTGCAGGAGGAGGAGGTATTCATTGCATTACACAACAACAACCCTGGAAATCAATACCAGCGTAAAACAAAATTATTAATTTCCAGGTCGAGGTCCATTTGAAGCGCTTTCTTCTTTTTGCTCTCTTCGCCCCTTGATTGCCTGCTCCCCAACTTGAGCTCCCATCATAACTTGTGAGGGAGAAACAGGGGTACCAGTAAAAGCAGTAATCGCAACACTAGCCAACCCAGCTATCGCTGGATTCTGCAAGAGCTTAGCCATAGTTTCTGAGCCAGGAGGTAACTTATCGATGTGTTTTCCTATCTCTTCTGGAATCGGAATTCCACCGGCAGGTGGTTTTGGGGCAGGCACAATCATTCCTTAATAAAGTTGCTCTATAATCAGGATAGCACACAGATCCTAGCGCGCAAATTTAATATGAAAAAAGGTGACTGATATCCGCATTAACGCAGGTTTTTTCGGACTTTTTGCAATAACCGAATTTGAGCCAATGCTCTGGTTAGTTCCGCAGATGCAACCGAGTAATCAATAGTTGAGTTTTTATTGGCAATCGCTTCTTCCGCACGTGCTTTTGCTGCTAAAGCGGCCGCCTCATTGATATCATCAGCGCGTTCTACAGCGTCAGCCAATATCGTAACTTGGTGAGGCTGAACTTCTAGCATCCCACCCGAAACATAATACAATTCTTTGGCACCACCAGGCAGAGTTATACGGATTTCACCTGGTCGGAGCAAAGTTAGCAATGGCGCATGTCCTGGGATAATACCAATTTCGCCCAACTCAGCGCTGGCAACTACCATTTCTACCAAACCAGAAAAAATTTCCTTTTCTGCACTAACGATATCTAATTGTGTGGTAATTGCCATTTCTTCAGCCTGCCTCATAGTGTTTTAGCTTTGGCGATCGCTTCCTCGATGCTACCGACCATATAGAATGCTTGCTCTGGCAGATCATCATAATCACCAGCCAAGATCCCTTGGAAACCTGCGATAGTATCTTTCAACGACACATATTTTCCAGGCGAACCGGTAAATACTTCTGCCACAAAGAAAGGCTGAGATAAGAACCGTTGGATTTTGCGCGCACGCGACACCACTCGTTTGTCATCTTCTGACAACTCATCCATTCCTAAAATAGCAATAATATCTTTCAATTCTTTGTAACGTTGCAGCGTTTGTTGAACTTTTCTTGCTGTATCATAATGCACTTGCCCAACCACCAAAGGATCCAATTGACGCGACGTAGAATCCAAAGGATCCACCGCTGGATAAATCCCTAATTCCGCAATTTGGCGTGACAATACAACGGTTGCATCCAAATGCGCAAAAGTTGTAGCCGGCGAAGGATCGGTGAGATCATCAGCAGGGACATACACCGCTTGGATCGATGTAATAGAGCCCGTTTTTGTCGAGGTGATGCGTTCTTGCAACATACCCATTTCTTCTGCCAAAGTAGGCTGATACCCTACCGCAGATGGCATACGACCTAATAAAGCCGAAACTTCTACGCCCGCCAAGGTATAACGATAAATATTATCGATGAATAACAATACATCACGGCCTTCATCTCGGAATTTTTCAGCCATAGTCAAACCTGTCAGCGCTACGCGCAAACGGTTACCAGGTGGCTCGTTCATCTGACCGTATACCAAGGACACTTTATCCAAGACATTAGAGTCTTTCATTTCGTGATAGAAATCGTTTCCTTCCCGAGTACGTTCGCCCACACCCGCAAACACGGAATAACCACTGTGTTCAATCGCAATATTCCTGATCAATTCCATCATATTAACTGTTTTACCTACGCCGGCTCCACCGAACAAACCGACTTTACCACCTTTCGCAAACGGGCATAATAAATCAATAACTTTAATACCTGTTTCCAGTAATTCTTGACTACCTGCTTGTTCTTCATAAGAAGGCGGTTTGCGATGAATAGCCCAAAATTCTTTAGCATCAATTGGACCAGCATGATCAATGGGATGACCCAACACATTCGCAATTCGACCCAACGTCGCTTCACCGACAGGCACTTGAATTGGCATGCCAGTATTCAGAGTTGCAACTCCGCGGCGCAGACCATCTGTAGTACCCATTGCAATGGTACGTACCACACCATCACCTAATTGTTGTTGTACTTCAAATACCAAATCCCCTTGCTCTAGTTTCAGAGCATCATTCACCTTGGGTACATGGTCCCGTGGAAATTCGACGTCAACAACAGGTCCGATGATTTGAACCACTTTACCGGTTTGCACTATAGGCGCTGCGCACATTATATACCCTCTTCTAAAGCGGCCATGCCGCCCACAATTTCTGCCAATTCTTGAGTAATGGCAGCTTGTCGGGCTTTATTATAGGCCAATTGAAATTGTTTGATTAACTCTCCAGCATTATCCGTTGCGCTTTTCATTGCCATCATTTTGGCAGCTTGCTCGCACGCAATATTTTCTACAACGCCCTGATACACTTGTAATTCAATATAGCGTTCTAGTAATTCATCCAAGAGATCTTTGGCATCAGGCTCATAAATATAGTCCCAATGATGTTGCATTTTTTCTCGGCCATCTTCAGCAGTAGGCAAAGGCAGTAATTGTTTAAAATTCGGCTTCTGTGTCATGGTGTTCACAAATTCATTGTAAATGATATGCAATGCATCTATTTCACCACGGTGATAAGCATCACACATCACTTTTACCGAACCCAGCAAGTCTTTGATACCTGGAGAATCCCCCAAATGATCGACCGATGCTAATACTCGTCCACCAACTCGTTTAAAAAAAGCCTGTCCTTTACGTCCAATCACGCATAAATCACATTCTTGGCCTTGCTGCTCATATTGTTTCATATGACGCAATAGTTCACGCAATAAATTGGAGTTCAATCCCCCACAAAGACCACGATCCGACGTAACGACAATCACGCCAACACGTCGTACAGCCCGTACCGTCATAAATGGGTGATGATATTCAGAGGTCGCATGGGCAAGATGGCGAATAACTTGGTATATTTTAGTCGCATAAGGTCTAGATGCGCGCATTCTTTCCTGCGTTTTTCGCATCTTGCTTGCTGCTACCATTTCCATTGCGCGCGTAATTTTACGAGTTTTTTGCGTGCTAAGAATGGTTGAACGGATCTCTTTCGCTCCCGACATAATCGCCTCTTCTACCAGCTGCCAGTTTGCTTGAATTCAATCAATGCTGCTTTCAAAGCTGCATCAATCTCATCACTATAACCACCCTCTGCATTAATTTTTGCCATGAGTGGGGCATGTAAACTGTGCATGAAACCACGTAATGCCGCCTCAAATGCAGTGACTTCAGCAACCGGAACATCATCCAAAAAGCCTTTTTCAACGGCATATAATGACAAGCCCATTTCAGAAACAGACAGCGGATCATATTGTTTTTGCTTCATCAATTCGGTAATACGTTGGCCACGTTCTAATTGTTTGCGCGTCGCATCATCCAAATCAGACGCGAATTGAGAAAATGCTTCTAATTCTCGGAATTGCGCCAAAGCCAAACGAGTACCTCCACCCAGTTTCTTCATAATTTTCGTTTGCGCCGCACCGCCTACTCGCGATACCGACAAACCAGAGTTGATCGCTGGACGTACGCCAGAATTAAACAAATTATTATCCAAGAAAATCTGACCATCGGTAATCGAAATAACGTTCGTCGGTACAAATGCCGACACGTCGCCTGCTTGCGTTTCAATAATTGGCAATGCAGTAAGTGAGCCAGTTTTGCCTTTCACTTCACCACCAGTTAAGCGCTCAACTTCTGCAGCATTAATCCGAGCAGCGCGCTCTAGCAAACGAGAGTGTAAATAGAAAATATCTCCAGGATAGGCTTCGCGACCTGGTGGACGACGTAGCAACAATGAAATTTGTCGATAAGCCCATGCTTGTTTGGTCAAATCATCATAAACGATCAGCGCATTTTCACCGCGTTCCATGAAGTATTCACCCATTGAGCAACCAGAATAAGGGGCAATAAACTGCAAAGCCGCAGAATCAGCCGCACCTGCAACCACCACGATAGTATGTGCAAGCGCATCATGCTCTTCTAATTTGCGCACAATGGATGCAACGGAAGAGGCTTTTTGACCTATCGCGACATAAATACACACCACGCCAGTGTTCTTCTGATTAATGATGGCATCAATCGCAATCGCCGTCTTACCGGTTTGACGATCGCCAATAATTAATTCACGTTGTCCTCGACCGATTGGAACCATCGCATCAATCGCTTTCAAACCAGTTTGTACGGGTTCATCAACTGATTTACGCTCAATTACCCCAGGCGCAATACGCTCAATCGGCAAGAAGCAGTCTGTTTTAATTGGGCCTTTACCGTCAATAGGATTACCAAGAGGATCGACCACTCGTCCGAGCAATGCGGGACCAACGGGCACTTCTAGGATTCGACCCGTGCAACGACCAACCATACCTTCGCACAAAGTGCTGGCATCACCTAAAATTACGACCCCAACGGAATCGCGTTCCAAATTCAGAGCGAGTCCAGAAACATTGCCATCAAACTCGACCATTTCACCTTGCATAACGCCGTTCAAACCATGCAACCGGGCAATGCCATCTTTGATACTGGTGATTTTTCCTTCGTCTTGCGATGTCGCAGTAATCTGAAATTTTTTAATTTGATTCTTAATTTCTTCAGAAATCTCTGATGAACTCAAAGTGCTTTGTACCATGAATATTCCTCTCTATACTATGCAGCCAATGTGTTGCTTAAGTTTTTTATCTGGGTTCGCACTGAGCCATCAAAAACCAAATTCTCTGCACGAATAATTGCACCGCCCAGTAGGGTGGGATCAATTGTAATGTTAAGCGTAATATCGCGTTCCAACCGTTTACTCAAACGCGTCGTCAACTCTTTTATTTGTTCTTTCGATAAATCTGAAAAACTAACCACATCCACATTCAACGTTTTTTCGTAATTCGCTCGCAAATTCTGAAAAAGTTGAAACAGACTGGGCACGGCCAATAAACGCTTGTTATGAGCCAACAGCTCAATAAAATTCTGAAAATGCGCACTACTCTTCACTGATTTAAAGCGCTGTAACAACGCTCCCAACAACTCACAATGCTGTTTTGGCGTAGTCGCTGGATCGGTAATAAATGCAACACTCAAAGGATCCGAGATAATTTGAGTTAAATACTCGAGAAGATTAGCCCAAAGCGTGATCTCTTTATGTTCTACAGCGAACTCAAAAGCGGCTTTTGCATAGGGCCTTGCTATGGGGGTCATATCAGTCATCATCAAATCTCTGCGATCAAATCATCAATCAACAAATGGTTGCGAGCACCATCGATTTCACTTTTCAGGATCTTTTCTGCACCAGCCACCGCCAATTTACCAATCTCTTTATGCAGCGCAGCCCGAGCGCGGTTCACTTCTTGCACCAAATGTTCCGCAGCAACTTTTGCCGCATGGTCGGTTTGAATTTTGGCTTGCTCTTTTGCTTCTTCGATGATCTGAGTTGCGCGAAGAGAAGCTTTTTCAATGATCTCATTGGCCTGATGTTTCGCTTCTTTCAATTCATCAAGAGCGCGGTGATGAGATAATTCTAATTCTCTCTGCCCACGTTCTGCCGCAGCCAGGCCTTCGGCAATTTTAGCCTGTCGCGCTGCAAGCGCTTTTTGCAATGGCGGCCAGACAAATGTCATGGTGAACCATACAAAACATGCAAAAACCAACATTTGTATAATCAAAGTTACATTAATGTACAAGACAAATTCTCCGGTAAATTCAATATAATTGCAGCACGTGCTTCACGACTTTTTTATTAGCCTAAGTGTGACAAAAACGGGTTAGCGAAAGTGAAGAACAACCCAATACCCACCCCAATCATAGTCACCGCATCTAACAGACCTGCGACAATAAACATCTTAACCTGCAACATAGGAACCATTTCAGGTTGACGTGCTGCGCCTTCTAAAAATTTTCCACCTAATAAACCAAATCCAATTGCAGTACCCAATGCACCCAAACCAATTAAAAGCGCAACTGCAATAACGGTCATACTTTGAATTTGTGTAGCCAACGACATGTCCATAACTTATCCCCTTAACTAAAATAAAATATTAAACCCTAATGATCTTCATGCGCCAAACTTAGATACACAATGGTTAGCACCATGAAAATAAATGCTTGTAACGTAATGACCAAGATATGAAAAATGGACCATCCTAACGACAAGACAAACTGGGTTACTGCTAATGTAGCAGTAGCGACTGGCGCAGTTGACATACTGCCATGCAATGTCATCAACGCAAGCAAAATAAAAATCAATTCTCCGGCATACAAATTTCCAAACAATCGCAACGACAAAGAAATCGCGCGCGAAATTAACGTCACTGATTCGAGTACAAAATTAAAAGGAATGGCTAGTACGTGATCAAAGGGCTTTAAAGTTAATTCTTTAGTAAATCCTTTCACACCCTTAACTTTGATACTATAAAACAGGATTAAGAAAAACACTGATAACGACATAGAAAAAGTCAGATTCAAATCCGTCGTCGGCACCACTTTAAGATGATGAAACCCTAAACTACTAGCCACAATTGGCAATATATCTACCGGCAGAATATCCATGAAATTCATGGTAAACACCCAGAGGAAAATGGTCAGCGCCAACGGTCCAATTACCGGAGACTTACCATGAAAGCAATCTTTTACTTGATCATCTGCAAACACCAAAATCGATTCCACGAAATTTTGGAGGCACCCTGGCACCCCTGAAGTGACTTTACGCGCTGCAAAAAAAAAGAAGGATAACACCGCTATACCCAGGAACATGGAGAAAAATACCGTATCCAGATTTACTGTCCAAAAACCACCATCAGAACCCAATTGCATGGTTTTAAGATTGTAAGTCAGATATGTAAGATGATGTTTAATATAATCTGTATTGGATAGCATATTTATTCTTAAAAGTAAGTTATTTTATATTTTATTGAATACCGGCATTACCCATGCCAGTATCTGCATCCCGATATAGGTACCAAAAAAAATCATCGGGTTAATGGTACATCCCGCAAAAAACATTGCAAACAACAGTATCGACAACCCAAATTTCAGCATTTCACCCTGATAAAATCCTTTCAGAATCAAACGCGCTGCCTGCGCACCTTGGTGACGAAATATGCGATACGTGCGAAGTGCATTCGGTACAAAATAGGTTATCCCTGCCAAGAAGGCTGATTTTACGCCTATCATCCCTGCATAGCAAGCAGCGATACAAACCAGCAGAAGTAAAGATGCTAGGTCGACCATTAAAATCTTGCGTATACGTTGTTGGTTCGGCCCAATCAAGGAATCCCCCTACTTGTCACGGGCATGAATTATAGATGAATCTTGCAAACGCTGCAAGCTAGAATGTGCAGTTTTTTTTCATAAAAATTGGATACAGCCATTCTATACTGCGCAAACTCAGCAGTATATCCCCGCCTTCGCGGGGATGGCAGAATTTTGTGCAATTTTATAGGGATGCATCAGTACACGCGAATGACACAGCTCTTTGAAGAAAATCGCCATGCGGTGAATGTTTAATTGCTACAAGCAATTGTTCCAAAATTGGTCCCAAGCACTTTTTTCACGTAGATTACAATCTTCAACATCCTCCAAAAATCCCTCTTTCAACACAGGAGTGGTCGCATATTTTAAACCTTGAAGCATCCCATAAGCTAGAAGAAAGCCCCCTGCAACCATCAATAACGTAAGTCCTACAGGTGGTACGTGCGCCGCTATGATAAAAGGCAAATATTTGCCGATTGAGAGCAACGCTGAGCCCAATATAATACCAGGACAACTGGCTTTAAACAGGCTGCAATATGAAAAATCTTTGGATTGAAACAGCGGTTCACGCCAATCTGACACATCAGTTATTGTCGAAAAAAACCCTGGTTTTCTGCTTGAATCGCAGGCAGATCCATATTGTTCGGCATGGTTATACATAACAACGCTCCTTTATTGAAGGAATATTACACAATAAATAGACTTTTTTGTCAAATATTAACCATGTGGGCTTCAACTGCTTTTTCTAGGATTATATGTAATAATTTGAGGTAAAATTTAAAACATCGCTATTTATTAGGGGCTACTATGGCATTACACATTGTTATTCTGGCTGCGGGCCTTGGGCAACGTATGCGTTCGACCTTACCCAAGGTCTTGCATACCGTTGCAGGTCGTTCTATGTTGGAACGAGTAATAGACACCGCGCAGAGCCAAGCTCCTGAAAAAATTCATGTCATCATTGGACACGCGGCAGATACGATTCAAGCTGCCTGCCAGGCTTCGCCAGTTAATTGGATTACGCAAGCGGAGCAGCTGGGTACAGGGCATGCTGTGCTGCAGGCCCTTCCTCATATCCCTGCTGATGCGGACGTCTTAGTACTGTATGGTGACGTGCCTTTGCTCCGCGCTGAAACCCTGGCAGCACTGATCAAGCTTGGCCAAAAGCACCAGCAAGCCTTAGCTTTGCTCGTTGCCACCGTGCCCAACCCATTGGGCTTAGGGCGCATTATTCGAGATGAACAACAGCAAATTGTGGCTATTATTGAAGAGAAAGATGCCAATCCAGTCCAACGTGCCATTGCAGAAATTTATTCCGGTATTTGCTGCACTTCGGCAGAGAACCTTCAGCGCTGGCTGCCTAAAACAACCCCCCAAAATGCGCAAAAAGAATACTATTTCACAGATATCATCAGTCTTGCCAAAGCTGAACAACAACCCATTGTTTCTTTATCGGTTGATAACTATCAAGACATTTTAGGCGTCAATGATCGCTCACAACTCCATCAGGTCGAACGCATATGGCAGCGGCGTGTCGCAGAACAATTATTATTATCAGGCGTCGGCATCGCTGATGCCAATCGCATTGATATTCGCGGAACCTTACTCTGCGAACAAGATGTGTTCATTGATATCAATACGGTCTTCAAAGGCCAAGTGCACATCGGAGCTGGTTCAGTGATAGGACCCAATTGCGTTTTGTCCCATGTCACCATTGGCGCACACTGTAAAATAGAAACTGCCAGCGTTTTGGAGAATTGCATCATTGGTGATAATTGCCAGATTGGACCTTTTGCCCGTATTCGGCCTGGTACGCAATTAGCCGCTCATTGTAAAATTGGCAATTTTGTGGAAGCCAAACAAGCCATTTTTGGTGAACATAGCAAAGCCAATCATCTCAGCTATTTGGGCGATGTGACTATTGGAAGTCATGTCAATATTGGAGCAGGCACCATTACCTGTAATTATGACGGTGCAAACAAACATCAAACCATTATCGAAGACGGCGTAAACATTGGTTCCGACACACAATTGGTTGCGCCCGTCACTATAGGAAAAAATGCGACCATCGGAGCCGGTAGCACCATACGCAGCAATGCACCTCCAGATCAATTAACACTCTCGATCTCTCAGCAAAAAACCATACCGGGTTGGAAGCGCAAGAAGAAAATTGATAAACCCAAGTAAAATGAACCCAATAGAAACTACGAATTTAATAACAAAAACATGTGAAATAGGTATAATGAATTTACTCCTTGAAAATACAGAAGCCCGTTAATTATGGAAGTTACAGCCACCAACATGGTATGCATACATGAGTGTATAGCCCCTAATCAATCGCACTGGCTTCCCAAAATATCATATGCTCTGGTTTTATAACCATACTCAAATGCGCCAAAGCGGGCTCTACTTTGCTAGGAATATCAAAGAAATCGATGGCCAAGGGCAAATCCAAAGATAATGCCATAAAGGAAGCTGTTTGTTCCCCGGTTTCGCCAAAGCCAGAAATAGCCCGAAATACCGTGACACCACGGAGTTTCGCTTCGTTTTTCAAATACTTCATGATGCTTTCTAGTAAATGCGAGGATTCCGTTATGTAAATACGTACCACAAGAACTTTGGTTGTTTTCATAATTGTCTTCCCCATAAAATACCCAGCCACGTTAACCCCAAACATAGCACAATATGCATAAGAACACTCATCATGCCTGAAACCCACGCCCCTGATTCAAGAAGATTCCAAGTTTCTATGGAAAAAGAAGAAAACGTTGTGTATCCCCCTAAAAAACCAACTAATAGAAACAAACGCAATTGTGGTGCATACGCGACATATCGACTCAATAGCAAAGCAAAAAGGACACCCATTAAGAACGACCCACTGGCATTAACCAACAGTGTACCCCAGGGAAAATTCCGGCCCAATAACCAATATGCGGCGTTAGACAATAGATAACGGAAAGCGCCCCCCAATCCCGAGCCTAAAAACACCCAAACGATATTCAAAGGATCCCCTCAGTCGGTTTTTTCTTTATATTCGCATAAATCGCGGATGATACAAGTCGCACAATGTGGTTTTTTTGCCGCGCAGACATAGCGCCCATGTAATATCAACCAATGATGAGCATTCTGTAAAAAAGACGTATCAACCCTTTTTTCTAAACCACGCTCTACTTCCAAAGGTGTTTTCCCACGCGCCATACCGGTCCGATTAGCCACTCGGAAAATATGCGTATCCACCGCAATAGTTGGCAGACCAAACGCGGTATTTAAAACCACATTCGCGGTCTTTCTGCCCACACCAGGTAATGCTTCCAATTCAGCGCGCGTTTCGGGCACTTTACCATGATGGAACGTCACCAGGCGTTCGCATGCCTGAATAATGTGGCGCGCTTTGCTATTAAAAAGCCCGATGGTTTTGATATATTCCTTTAATTTGTCTTCCCCTAATGCCAATATTGCTTCGGGTGTATTGGCAATTGGGAACAAATGTCGAGTTGCTTTGTTCACACTCACATCGGTGGCTTGCGCGGATAAAATCACAGCGATTAATAATTCGAAATCAGAGTGATAGTGTAATTCTGTTTTGGGATGCGGGTTTTGTGCTTGCAAGCGTTGAAAAATGAGCTGTAAGGTTGCCCGATTCATGTCAAAATTTCGCCTTCACACGTGCTAATGCTTCCAATATATAGGTTTTTTTTGCCGCTTTCTCAGCAGTATCATCGGCTTGTTCTTCACTCAAGCGACGCTTAGTTCGATAATGCTGTACTTTTGCATTGTCTTCCGCCACCAGTCGAACCTGTCTCGCCAGATAACGAGCACGCGCCACATCAGGGTCATAACTCAGATCGGCCACATCAACCATATCAATACAATCCACTGGGCAAGGTTCGACACACAAGCCACACCCGGTGCATTCATGAGCCAAAACTGTGTGCATGAGTTTAGCAGCACCCACTATCGCATCTACTGGGCAAGCCTGAATACATTTGGTGCAACCAATACATTCTGCTTCGCGAATCACGGCCAAAACGGGTGTGCTCGTTTGCTGTCTTACCTGGTCTTCATAAGGCGCGGGGTCCACTTGTAGCAAGGTTCCCAAAGCATGCAAAGTTTTGATACCCCCTGGAGGACAATGATCAATGGTAGCCGCGCCGACAGCCATCGCCTCTGCATACGGCCGACAACCGGCATACCCGCATAAACCACATTGCGTTTGAGGTAACACCGCATCAATATCTTGCACCAAACTCACTGCATGTCCTTAGTATCCGCCAACAATGCATCAATCTGGCTTTGTTCGACGCGCTGCATCAATGGCACAAAAGGTTGAATCACATGATCCAACAATGGTTGCTCTATATTCACCCAATCCAAGGCAGAGCAATTCAAAAATGTTTCCACTGTCTCAGCCATTTTAGGCAGCACGGGTTTCAAATAGGCCATTAAAATGCGAAACAGATTCAATCCCATGCTACACACCATTTGTACCTGCGGCACCGTCTCGGGATCTTTGGCCAACACCCAAGGTTTTTCTGCATCGATATACTGATTCACTGCATCCGCACCTTCCATAATCAAGCGTTGTGCGCGGGCATAATCCCGACCCATATAGGCAGCAATCAAATCTGGACGCAAATTTAGTAAATCCTGGTACAAATCAGGCTTATGCATAGTTTTTGCTAACGTTTGTTGAAAGTTTTTTTGAATAAAACCTGCACATCGACTCGCAATATTCACTACTTTCCCAACCAAATCCGCATTCACACGGTGTAACAAATCGGTAAAATTAAGATCCAAATCGTCTACGCGACCATTCATTTTAGCGGCAAAATAATAACGCAAATAATCCGGATGCAAATGCGCTAAATAGCGCCTGGCTTCAATAAAAGTACCGCGTGATTTTGACATTTTTTGCCCATTAACCGTCAAGAACCCATGGGTAAAAATAGCGGTAGGCAAGCGATGCCCACTGCCAGATAACAAAGCAGGCCAAAACAACGCGTGAAAATACATGATGTCTTTCCCGACGAAATGGTACAATTCAGTCGTCGTATCCGGAGCCCAAAATTCAGAAAAAGACTTTCCGGTTTGCTCACAATAACGTTGACATGCCGCCATATAACCAATAGGAGCATCTAACCAAACATAGAAATATTTATCCTGGGTTCCGGGAATCAAAAATCCAAAATAGGGCGCGTCTCTAGAAATATCCCAAGCTTGAAGTCCCGCAGCAAACCATTCCTCCAATTTATTCGCAACCTCTGCCTGCAACGTACCGCTGGCGGTCCATTGCTTCAAAAAAGATTCATAACGTTGTAAATCAAAAAAATAATGTTCGGATTCTTTTTCAATAGGCGTTGCACCAGAAATGGCCGACACGGGATTTAACAAATCAGTCGGTGCATACGTTGCACCGCACACTTCACAACTATCCCCGTATTGATCAACTGCCTGACATTTTGGACAAGACCCTTTGACATAACGATCTGGCAAAAAAATATTTTCCACGGGATCATAAGCTTGCGTGATTGACTTGGTATAGATATCGCCCCGCTCACGCAAACGCTGATAAATATCGCTTACCAGCGCTTCATTTTCTGAAGAATGCGTAGTGTGATAACAATCATAATGGATCCCGAACGCGGTGAAATCTTGCATATGGCTGGCTTGCATTGCTTGAGTTAATGCCAAGGGCGTGATGCCTTGTTGCCTAGCTTTAAGCATAATCGGTGTGCCATGTGCATCATCGCCACAGACCGCAACACAGTCATGACCCAACATTTTTTGTACACGAACCCAGATGTCTGTTTGAATATGTTCGACCATATGTCCCAAATGCAAATGACCATTTGCATACGGTAGCGCACTGGTCACCAGCATTTTACGCGGAGTTGTCATAGGATTCGCAGCTCTGAAAAAATGAAAATTATAGCGTATCTTTACTGTTTGCAGAAGGATAAATCTATTCTATATAGGCTTAACATGATAAGCTGTGAATAAAAACACGGAGCACTTACTTTATTTTGAGTCGGAACATGAGGTTTTTAACTACTATTTTATTCTGCGTGCTGTCCTTGGATGCCCTTGCACAAGAAGTGTACCCAACAGGCTGCGTACCCTGGCCGATTCACGAAGCTATCCCCACTATTACTAACACGCAACCATTGACACTAATGTTACATAATTTATCGAATAATGATTTATGGGTCACTCGCCCCGCGAATGACCAAGGGGCCCAAGCTGGATTTAGCAGTCTATTACAGGCTGGGAAATGGTCCTCTTTGGCGATCAATCTAAACAAAACTTCTTTGCCTATAAAATGTATCGAGTCTCAACCTGGTCATGAACAAGAAATTTCTTGTGCAGATGTTCTGGCTATTTGCCAATGGCCAAAAACCAAATTTCCAGAAATAGACTCAGGCATTTTTTGGGCCGGTGAAAACATGCACTTAGCGCCATTACTGGCATTCTTAGCTCGACAGGGCTATGTTTTGCAGTAACCGCTAAAGGTAAACATTGAATGTGGTGAACACAGTGACTAAAAAAGCGAAAGACCCTTTTCATACAAGGGAACAAGAAAAATACGAGCACCCGATCCCAAGTCGGGAATACATTATGATGGTATTGGAAGACTTTGGTCGCCCCATAACCCGCAATCAGATTATCAAAAAGCTAGACATTTATGACGAAAGCAAACAAGAAGCACTGAATTTTCGTTTGCGTGCAATGTTGCGCGATGGGCAATTGATGCAAGATCGACGTGGGCGTTATTGTTTATTCGAGCGCATCAATTTACGCAGAGGCACCATACAAGCCCATCCAGATGGATTTGGGTTTTTTATTTCTGACGGTGAAGAACCCGACATGATTTTATCCGCCTCTGAAATGCGCGGTGTTATGCACGGCGATGTGGTGCTTGCTTTTCAAACTTCCCTCGACCGCCGTGGACGGCCGGAAGGAAAAATTCATGAAGTCATAGAGCATGCCAATGCTACTGTAGTCGGGAGATTTTTTTCTGAACATGGCATCAGCTATGTAGTACCTGACAGCAAGCGCTTGACCCAAGATATTTCCATTCCTCCAGAATTTACTTTGGCGGCTCAGAATGGGCAAATTGTTCTACTAGAAGTTTTGGTTTTCCCCAACAAACGTTCTCAAGCCATCGGCAAAGTCGTGCACATTTTAGGGGAACACATGGCGCCGGGCATGGAAATTGAAATTTCCATTCTGGCTCACGGCATCCCTCGCGATTGGCCAGCTGATGTCGCTGGTGACGTAGCGAAAATAAAACAAACCGTACAAGACAGTGATTTACAAAAACGATCAGATCTTCGTTCCTTACCTTTTGTCACGATTGATGGCGCCGATGCCAAAGATTTTGACGACGCAGTCTATTGTGTCGCCAAACCCAAAGGCGGATTTCAATTATATGTTGCTATCGCCGATGTCAGTCATTATGTACCACTCCATTCAGCCCTAGACAAAGAAGGCGCGCGACGGGGAAATTCCGTCTACTTTCCTGGGAAAGTGATTCCCATGCTGCCCGAAGCACTCTCCAATGGCATCTGCTCTCTCAACCCAAACGTTGATCGCTTATGCATGGTTGCTGAAATGACCATAGGTCCTGAGGGCAAAGTCAGTCGCTCAAGATTTTATCGGGCAGTCATTCATTCCAAAGCTCGTCTGACTTATGACCAAGTCAACCAATGGATGATAGATGGCACCGCAGATAAAGGCACCGAACCCTTCTGGCCAGCACTCCAAGATCTGATTTGCTTGTACCACCAATTGTATAAACTGCGCAAACAACGTGGCGCCATGGATTTTGATACGGTGGAAACTCAAATCGAATTTGATACCAATCGTAAAATAGAACGCATCAAACCGTTGATCCGCAACGATGCCCATAAATTAATTGAAGAATGTATGTTGGCTGCCAATATGGCTACAGCAAAATTTCTAGAAAAAGCCAAAATTCCCGCGCTCTATCGTGTTCATCCCGCACCAGAAGAAGATAAAATTGTAGGGTTGCGCAAGTTTTTAAGTGAATTTGGTTTGAAATTACCCGGCGGGAAGCAACCCAGTCCCAAAGATTTTCAACAAGTTCTGGCCCAACTAGATGACAAACCTGAAAAGCATTTAATTCAAACCGTCATGTTACGCTCTTTGAAACAAGCAACTTATATTGAATGTAATGAAGGGCATTTTGGCTTAGCTTACACTGCTTATACTCATTTTACTTCTCCCATTCGAAGATATCCGGATTTACTGATTCACCGTGCTATCGGGCATTTGATTGATAATCAACCCACAGAGACGTTTTCTTATACCGATGAAGAGATGAATCGTTTGGGAAAACATTGCTCAGCTACTGAGCGCCGCGCAGATGAAGCAACCCGCGAAGTGGTCACCTGGCTCAAATGTGAATATATGCAAGATAAAGTTGGGCAAGTATTTCAGGGCAAAATTTCTGCTGTCACTGGCTTTGGTATTTTTGTCGAATTGAACGATGTCTATGTCGAAGGCTTAGTCCACGTTACCGCTTTGAAATCAGATTATTATGCCTTTGATGCCGCCAAACATCGGTTGGTGGGAGAACGCGGCGGACATACCTATCGCTTAGGTGATCCGATGACCGTCTTGGTGGCTCGCGTGGATTTGGCGGAGCGTAAGATAGAATTCGACCCCGTATTAGACGAGAATCTTGATGACTGACCAACACATTTATGGATTACATGCTGTCACAGCATTGATCAATAATCCACAGCGCGACATCAAACAGATTTTTTTCAATCAAGATCGCCAGGATCAACGGTTATTAGCTTTGCTGAACGAAATTAAGTCCAAAGCAATTCCTGCAGTCGCGCTGTCGGCGGCCAAAATGGCAAGCAAATTTCCTGACGTAGTCCATCAGGGTATCGTCGCAATGGTCACCCCCATGCCTGTATTTCAAGAAAAAGATTTGCCGCAGTTAATAAAAGGCAGTTCCAAACCACCGTTCATCCTCATTTTAGATGGTGTCACTGATCCGCATAATTTGGGCGCTTGTTTGCGTTCCGCTGATGCGGCTGGCGTCGATTGTGTCATCATCCCCAAAGACAAATCCGCTTCGATCACGCCCGTGGTCAGTAAAGTTGCTTGCGGCGCCGCTGAAGCAATTCCCGTTATCCGAGTGACCAATTTGGTGCGCACCATGGAAACGTTAAAAGACTTGGGTGTTTGGCTCTACGGTGCTGCCAACGAAGCGGAACAAACCACACTCTATGGGCTGGATGGTCAAGCCCCCATCGCTATCGTATTAGGCGCAGAGGGCGAAGGGTTGCGTCGACTAACCCGAGAGCATTGTGATGGGCTTTTTGCAATCCCCATGCTGGGATCAGTCAGCAGTCTTAATGTTTCCGTAGCGACTGGCATTGCTTTATATGAAATAGTGCGACAACGACATGTGAAATCATCTAAAATTTGAACGACCTATCAGAACCGCGACCGGAAGGGAAAGGAGAACTTTGATAGTTCAAAAAGAGCCACTTCCTTACGGTCTCGGCTCTGATTTTCTATGCAAATATCAGGCATAACATGCGATTACTCTGGCGACAAAGTATAACGCTGGCGCTCTACCGCAAAACCCAGTAAAATGAGTAATTTTTATTCGAAGATAATACATGAATTTTGATATATTGCTTGAAGAAATAACCGATTTGCATCAAACCGCCATCCACCGTTGGCACGATGGTCCCGTGCAAATTCAAAACAAAGGACTTCTCCAACTCATTGAAGAAAATCATGCTTTTAATTTTCAATTATGGCAGGCTGAAGATCGAGCCCGTCGTGAAGACAAAGGTCATAGCTTTGTGTACGAAGCCAAACGCGCCATCGATCATTTTAATCAACAACGGAATAATCGTATGGAAGCCATTGATGAATATTTGGCTAACATCATTACGTTGTCTGTAGCAGAGACATGCCCCGTCCATTCTGAAACACCTGGCATGATCATCGACCGTTTGTCTATTTTATCTCTGAAATCTTATCATATGACGGCTCAAACCACACGTGCAGGTGCAGAGGAATCTCACCACCAATTATGCAAGCAGAAACTCCATATACTCCATGCCCAACATAGCCAATTAAGCCTATGTTTACGTCAATTACTCAAGGATTTTGTCTTGCAAACTCGTACTTTCCGCCGCTATCATCAATTGAAAATGTATAATGACCCCAGTTTAAATCCGGAACTTTATTCACAACAATCATGAGCAGATCTCAGAAAATCTCTATCGTTTTATTCGCAAAGGATTTTCTGCGCTCTGCTTAGGGTATATGTGGGTGTTACATATTAAAGCCGGGCGGAGAAGTCAGAGTCTCTCTCTCTTGAGCTCTCTTCTTCTTCATCATCGTCATCACCAACGCTGCCGGTCTCGTCAGCAAGACCCGACAGACCAAGCGCCGCCGAAACAGATGGATGAAACACGCCTATATTCTCTAGCCTATTATCACCGTCGAAGAATGTGCGCGCTTTCTTTTCAACATTCCCTGTATTAAGGGAATCAGGGCGACCCACCGCAAATCCTTTCGCCGTTGCGCGCATACCTAACGCCGCAGAAAAACCGACAGCTCCAGCTACTATTACAACTGGTAATAGCCACTTATTATCCGATCCATCTAAAAATCTAGCCAACGCTTCGATAGCAGCATTTTTCCCCTTCACCGCGCCTTTGAACAGCAAACGGAATATTTCGCTCCATTCAATCACAACAAAATCAACGGGCGGCTCTAGCGGTTGATTGTTCACATAATCAAGCGTTTGTTTTAATGCATCACGCTTACCTTTAACTTCCTCTTGATTCGTCATTTTTACCAACATCTCTGCATGAAACGATAAAGACAACTCTTGTTTCGTTTGTTGCACTTTGTATAAATAAAAATAATGACTGATCCACCCTTGTAGCAGCGATACGACAATCGCAGCAATCCCTATCCCTAAGCACGTTAACATAAATGCTGGCGGACAAGCTGCGGCTGAAACATAACACAAACTAGAAATCATAAATGAAAAGCTAGCAATGGCACCTTGTATCGCCAAGCCATTCTGCAAACCCTCAAAACCTGCGGCCCAATAAGAACGATTTAAT
This sequence comes from uncultured Legionella sp., assembly GCA_903877115.1. Lineage (GTDB taxonomy): Bacteria > Pseudomonadota > Gammaproteobacteria > Legionellales > Legionellaceae. Next base: position 2,057 of record CAIRCS010000207.1, on the reverse strand, counting down.
TTAACTCTTAATTGGTCTTGCAAAGATTTGCTAAGCTTTAATTCATTGGAAAGCTCATTCCATAACAACACAACGGTATTGTCATGTGTACTCAATTGATCCGGAGTAATATGCGGTTCTGTTGAGTCAATATCAATATTATAACGCTTTAATTGCTGCGCTCTCCGAGAACTAGAGCATCTAAGCGTATCAATAAAGGACTGTAATTCCCCTTCGCTATTAGCATCGTTATCCAATAATTTTTCCAATTGCTCATGTAAAAACCCACAATCTTTTTTCGATAATTCGGCTTCCGTTCGCAGTACCGTTACTTCAAGACGTCTTTGAAAATCAAACTCCTCTGCAATACGCGTCACAATACAAGTGATAAACAATGCCGCTGAAGCACCTAACATTAAAGTTGCCATATAAGGCGATAAAGTAGCAACCGTCATTTTTGCTACAAATATGTAAAAATATAACCCATCTCCAATGCCAGAGGCTCCCGCAGAAATAGGTGCGAAAACTTTAACCCAATCATATTGAGCTTTAATTTTTGTTTGCTTAGACCCAGTCCCAAGACCAGAGGCAATCCATTCACCCCACCCAGATTGAGGTTCTTGCTCCGACTCGGTATTCAGAATATTATGGCGTAAATTCACGAATTGGTTGTAACTGTAATCAAACTGCATGCCGTTACACTTAATCTTCGCGTGTTGAACCGATTTTAATTGAATGGTTGAAAGATTTAAAACATTTTTGTCTTGCTGTACTTCTTGGAATTTCTTATGAAATACGGCACTTTTTTCGCCTTGATCAACCAACATGCCTTCGCTATTAACAGCGGAAAATTTATCTATTTGCGGAATCAATTGTCCAGCACTATTAACATAATAAAGACGCTGTCCATCCGGCCCTTCTGACTGGGAAAAATATACATAAGAATCAGAAATCTTTCGCCATACTTTAGAACCCTCAGCAGCCTTCTCATCAGCAACAAGCACTGCACCATTCTTGAACTCACTTTCATCGGCAATAAAATGCAAGCGGGTCGTTGTTGACTCTGGTGAACTTGGCTCTACAGGCGGAACAGATGGCCTATTGATATAGCATAAATATTGTTTCATTCTCGCATGAATATTCTCGGTCTGTAGCTTCTCGATTTCTTGATAAAAATCACGCCACTCGGATTCACTCATATCAATGCGTTCAGCTTTTGCCTCTTCCTTATCCTCATGATTAACTTGAACATTTACATAATGTAATGACTTGATTTCTTCGCCTTCCTGGGTGGTTTCTTGCAAACATATCAAAGAACGTTCATACCCAGTTAGAGAGTTGGGCATCTTATCCAATATATGGAGCGGAGATTTAAGCCCTTCAATCAAAGTAAGATTATTTTTTACCATCTCTTTGCGTTGATCCCGCATCCAGCGTAACCACACAGAATTCATCGCTGCAAAAATGCCACCTAGCATGGCAAGGGGGAAAAAAAGCTGAATTAAAAAATCTTGCTGAGCGACCTGATATTGCAAAAGCAGGGATAGCAAGGCCCACCAGCCTTTCGCCCACCATTTGATTTGCTTACCAACAGTCCGAAAAAATGGCCATAAAAAAACGAAATTCTTTACCCAAGGTTCATCCCTGTTCTCATCATAATGACTCCCCAAAGTGGAAAAACCCACTAAAAACACAGTAAACAAAACAGCCAGAGCCAATCCTTCTGGTGTGTTTTCTGCTGCATGGAGCTCTCGTGTAGAGAGTTGAAATACTTGGGGAGAGAGCATTTGACCATAATTCTGATAGGAGTGCTTAAAAAAATAGTACATCCCACACAAACTAAAACTGAGATTGATAGCATCGGCAACCCCATACCAACGCAGAACATTCCCAGTCTGCTGATAAGGTCGAATAAACTCACGCACAGGATTGGTGAGGTTTTCACAGGTTTGATTGGCTTGGGTGGTACAACTAAACAAAGAAGCTCGGAGTTTATGCAACGCTACATTAGGGAAATTAGAATTTTGAACAATAGAAGCTGGGGGAATGGAATGGATTTGGGCTAAACGAATATCTTC
>CAIRCS010000206.1 GCA_903877115.1 uncultured Legionella sp. | reverse complement strand
GATTGCTTCGTCGCTATGCTCCTCGCAACGACGGGTTGAAATTATCGTTAATGCTCGTCTTTGCGAGCGAAGCGAAGCAATCCAGTGTCCAATACGAACGCTTTAAAGTCACTGGATTGCTTCGTCACTATGCTCCTCGCAACGACGGGTTGAAATTATCGTTAATGCTCGTCTTTGCGAGCGAAGCGAAGCAATCCAGTGGCCTAAACGAATGCTTTAAAGTTACTGGATTGCTTCGTCGCTATGCTCCTCGCAACGACGGTCATTTTTGTTGTAGGTACTTGCAAGTACCTGTGTATCGTTGTATCGTTACATAAGTCCAAAAAATTAACGAATAAAAAAATATGTTACGGCATATCCTGAAAAAAAATAGAAAGATGGGAAAATCAAAATTTTATACCTTACAAACTAGCAACCGATAGAGTCGCTACCTCGTGAAAGATTTTAGCCATTCATGGCTAAAATCGACTCGCCACGCGACCAGTGTTTAGCCCAGACCGTCCTGCCTCCGGCACGTTGCGCTGAACGCGCAAGCGTTTGCCTCCCACAATGACTTTACGGCCTGATAAAGATTTGCTACACATCCCTGCGGGCTGATTACGCAAATCGCGGCCTATCTGGGACTACGCGACTCGGCCTTTGGCCTTCTATGGCGAGCAGCGGAGGTGTATGCTAAACTATTTATAAAATCATATGAGTGTCCAATTATGACAACATTTAAAGATCTGGGTTTTAAAATAGATACAGATACGATGGGCTTCATTGTTGATCAAATACAACAATTAAAAACTGTGAAGATTGAAAATATGGCTGATACTTTGACTGATAGAGATCATCCGGCCACCTTTACTCCAGAGGAAATAGCGTGGATGAAAAGCACCCCTATTTCACAAGTCACTGCGGGAGAAAATTACAAAACTAGTGATTCTTCTGATTTCTTTGACCTTTTGGTTAACGATAAGCCTGCTGTGCTTAGAATATCAGGGCGCTTACCCAGTAATGGAGAGTTTAGGGGGAATATTGTTAAAGAGGTTATTGAAAGTGCAAAATCAACAAACAACGGTAGCTTGACTGTATACGATGCATTTCAAGCGCATATAACCAATGTGACTAAAAGTGATACATTTATATATGCGATCAATGGATGTATACAGACTTATCTTAGAGAGAATTTTGCCTTTAATTCTCAAAGTAAAATTTTTGAATGCCTAAAAACCCAATTAAGAGATAGACTTAATTCATTTGGTGAGTCTGTTTTTAATTCTTTAGATGAACTTAATAAGCTTTCTCCAGAAAACCAAGAGCTAACTGAGAAGGCTCATGTATTTTTACAAACTAAGTTGCAAGAAGCATTAAATGAGGCACCCATTTCACCAGAACTAGTTGACTTTTTGAATGCTTTTGAGGGGTTTAATGAACAGCTTGAAATTGTTAAGGAAAAATCAACTTCTTTTGAACCGAAATCAAAAGCGTATATTGCCGCAACTAAGTTATTTAGTACGCTAGATGAAGCTAGAAACCGGCTGATTGAAGCAAAGAACTCTATCGAAGAATTTAAGATATTTAAGACATCTTGTGAAAAGGCATGTGAGAAAGCTGAAAGTTCAGCTTTAAAAGAGCATCGTGGTTGGAAGCAAGTTTTTGCTAATATTGGTTTTGCTGTTGTATCAATTGCTACGCTCGGAATGGCCAACTTTATTAGCAAGCTTACTACAGGAAGTTTTGATTTTTCAAAAACCAATACTGATAGCATTAATAAAACTCTGGAAATGAAAAAAAAATTACACGATATAAGTCCTTATAATATGGAAGATATGACCGCAGAATCCGACAAATCCGACAAATCCGACAAATCCGAATCTCATTTAAATTCTGATCTCTAGTTTATAACTAGATAAAGTTTTTCATTTGCGAGCATTCTATTCTTTATCGCGATATGCCACACAGCCCTTTACCTGATATGGGTCCGGATGTGTCGAGTAAGCCGATCGGATTACTGCTGTCATTTTCAGAAGACAATTGCAATAAAAGATCAGTATTAGCAGGGAATTTTGTTTCATTGCTAATGACTTTTGTGTATTGAACTGTGTGCTTCCGGTGATACCGGTGTAATCTGTTCATTTTTTCCTGATAAAGTCCCTGCTGTTATTAATTATCAATCAGCAGGAGAATTATCATGTCCCAAAACAATATTACCTCAATTAGCCAATTCCAGCAAAAATCGACTGATGCTGCCGTAACATTAGATAGCGTTAAAGCTGCCATCAATGCTTGGCGGGAAACAAAAAAATCAGCCAGTGAAAAAATGCCAACCATACTATGGGATCAAATTCTCGCGCTACTCGAAACAGCCCCTGAATCCAGAACCTTAGCTGCGCTGAATGTTACAAGACCCCAATTAGTGGGTGAAAGACGACGACGTCAATCTCAATCAGGCCTATCAACTAAGGATGACTCTACTGCCCACGTAGAACCGATTGATTTTTGTGAGGTAAAACAACGTAAACCAGAACCAAGCACAGGCGGATTGGTCTATAAATACTGTATGATGGCACAGGGTTTTGGTTGTGTTATAAGAGATTATCAAAGGGGAAGTTTAAGCAATGGCCTACTAATCCAGACAGCGTCGTCACGATTGAACCAAGGCAACTGAGTCTTTTGCTGCAACAGTAATACGCTACTATGCTGCAACTGGATCAACAGGGTAAAGGCTTTCTATATTATGCTTGCCGCAAAGGAAAAACAGGTATTCGTGCGCATTTACCAGAAGATTTTGCGCAGAAGATGCAAATTTTGCAGGCGCATGCAACTTTACCAGTGATTGTTGGATTTGGGATTGCATCGCGCGAAGCGGCTTCACAAGTGTTACAATACGCCGATGGGGTGGTAGTAGGTTCATTATTTGTGCAAGCTTTAGAAGACGGTATGACACCGGGTGATTTGCAGCGCTTGGCTAGGCAGATTAACCCATTAGAGAGGGGATTAGTATGATTCTTGTAATGAAAGACTATGTGACCAAGCTGGATGTGGATGAATTGGTTGCGAAACTAGCATGGATGAATCTACAAGCGATCCCTTCTGAGGAAAACGCTCGTTTTTATGTTGCGATTGTGAATGGATTGGATGTTCACACTGAAACGGCATTGTTTGCGGTATTGCCAGGTGTAGAGCGCGTGTTGCCTTTGACGCCGAAGTTCAAATTGGCGGGTCGCGAAATTAAAAAAGAGCGGACTGTGATTGATATTCGCGGGCGTAAAATAGGGGGCAATACGTTTATTGTGATGGCTGGGCCGTGTTCGATTGAATCTGAAGAGCAAATTCATCAGACGGCTGCGCACGTTGCAGCAGCTGGGGCGCATATTTTGCGCGGCGGGGCATTCAAACCGCGGACGTCTCCTTATGAGTTTCAAGGTTTGGGTGAAATCGGGTTGCAATATATGCAATCAGCGGCCACCCAACATGATTTGTTAAGCGTGTCAGAAGTGATGGATACGCAAGACATCGATTTGGTGGCGTCTTATGTAGATATTTTGCAAATTGGCGCACGTAATATGCAGAACTTTTCCTTGTTAAAACAAGTTGGAAAAACGGGTAAGCCGGTATTATTAAAGCGTGGTTTATCTGCAACGTATATGGATTTTTTGATGGCTGCGGAATACATTTTGCACACTGGAAATCCGAACGTTATTTTATGCGAACGTGGGATCCGCACTTTTGAAACCTACGCACGCAATACGTTGGACATTGCTGCTGTTCCGATTTTAAAGGAATTGACGCATTTGCCGGTGATTGTCGATCCGAGTCATGGCACCGGGTTACGATCGATTGTACCTCCGATGGCCTATGCCGCTATGGGAGCTGGGGCAGATGGCATTATGGTGGAAGTGCATCCTGATCCGGATAAAGCAGTCTCAGATGCGAAGCAGACGATCACGCCGCAAACATTTGCGCAAATGATGGATATGCTGAATAAAATTGGTCAGGTCGTCAGAGTGGGGACCTAAACATGCTCTATCGAGTCAGGCCGTCGCGATTACAGGGTGGTATCACGATACCCCCTTCAAAATCGCATACATTGCGCGCCATTTTATTTGCGACGATGGCGCATGGACAATCGGTGATTCGCAATTATTTGCCATCCCCTGATACCCAAGCCATGCTGCGAGCTTGTACCTTATTGGGCGCAAAGGTTGAAGTGGAAAAGGAATCATTGCGCATCGACGGAGTGGGCGGGCTGCCTAGTACGCCAGCTGATATCATCGATGCGGGTAATTCTGGGCAAGTTTTGCGTTTTGTGGCTGCCGTGGCTGCTTTGACCTCGGGGTATACTGTCTTGACGGGTGATGAGTCGATTCGCACCTTGCGACCTGTTCAGCCTTTATTAGATGGCTTGAGTGGTTTAGGGGTCCTGGCTGTGTCCACGCAAGGCAATGGCTCTGCGCCTATTATTGTCAAAGGCCCGATGCTGGGCGGTATGACCCGATTAGATGGTGCGGATTCACAACCAGTGTCGGCGTTATTGATTGCAGCCGCTTTTGCCAAAGAGCCTACGGTAATTGAAGTGACGAATCCTGGAGAAAAACCGTGGATTGATCTGACTTTAGATTGGTTGCGCCGTTTGGGGATTGCTTATGAACGCGAAGGGTATACCCATTATACTTTGGTGGGTAATGCGGCGTATGCGGGCTTTGATTACACAGTGCCAGGTGATTTTTCCTCGTGTGCTTTTCCATTAGTGGCTGCTTTGATCACCGGCTCGCCAATCAGTTTGCACAACTTGGATATGCAAGATGCGCAAGGTGATAAAGCTTTGATTGAGATTTTACAAGATATTGGGGCCGATATTGTGGTGGATGCAGAGAACAAAGCTTTGCATGTGCGATCTGCAGCACCTTTGATGGGGAAAACCATTGATGTGAATCAATGTATTGATGCGCTGCCGATTTTAGCGGTCTTGGCTTGTTATGCAACGGGAGATACCACGTTGACAGGCGCTGCCATTGCCCGTAAAAAAGAATCCGATCGCATTTCAGCTATCACCCAAGCATTACAAGTGATGGGTGCGACGATTGTGGAATTCGAAGATGGTATGCGCATTAGTCCAACCCCATTGGTTGGTGCAGTAGTACCCAGTTTTTCCGATCATCGCATTGCGATGGCCCTGACGGTTGCCGGATTGGCGGCACGCGGAGAAACGGTGATTGAGAATACGGCTTGTGTGGCGAAAAGCTATCCAGATTTTCTGGCCTCTATGCAAGGTTTGGGCGCTGACATGGTACGGGTGCTATGAATCAGTGTTTGGTCTTGATTGGTTTTAAAGCTTGTGGAAAAACGTCAGTTGGCGAATTGCTAGCGGAAAAATTGGGCGTGCCATTTTTGGATACGGATCGATTGTTGGAAGTGCGTTACGTAGGCACTAAAAAAGACGCGCATTCTTTCATTTGCTCCCAGATTTATCGCACCATCGGCAAGCAAGCATTTCGGAATCTAGAAAAAGAGGTGATTGCGGATCTGCCACAAATGGTAGGAGAGCCTAGCGTGATTGCGACTGGTGGCGGGGTAGTATTAGATCCAGAGAATAAAGCACTGTTACAACAATTGGGGAAGGTCATTTATTTGTCTGCCTCGTATGCGACGTTATTAGGTCGTTTGAAGAGCAACGCCTTACCTGCATTTATGTCCGGTGATCTGGAAACAGAGTTTCAAACATTGTTTGCGCAACGAGAGCCGATGTATCGGGAGATGGCAGATCGAGTATTAAATACAGAAAATTATTCGGTGATTGAGGTGGTTGAGCAGTTGGTTTAAATATCTTGGAGACAAGCATGGCAAGCAATTCTTTTGGACAATTATTTCGCATCACTACTTGGGGTGAGTCTCACGGTAAAGCCATTGGTGTCGTAATTGATGGCTGTCCAGCAGGGGTGGCTGTCAGTATGGAAGAGATTAATCTTGCATTGGCAATACGGGCGCCTGGCCGTAATGCGTATACGAGTCCGCGCCAAGAAACGGATCACGCGGAGATTTTTTCTGGTGTATTTGAAGGCAAAACGACTGGAACGCCGATTTCGATTATCATCATGAATCGCGATATGAAGTCTAATCATTATACCGCTCTCAAGGACGTTTTGCGCCCAGGCCATGCTAATTATACTTATCTGCAAAAATATGGTCCTAATTATGATTATCGAGGAGGGGGGCGCGCATCTGCGCGCGAAACAGCCTGTCGCGTAGCGGCGGCGGCCATTGCTAAAAAAATACTCTCTCATTATGGCATTCAAACCTGTGCTTATTTATCAACCGTGGAGGCAGTCCAAGTCGATAATCTGGAGGTGAGTGTTTCGGATTTACGCGCCAAAATTGATAATAGTCCGATTTTTTGTCCAGATGAACTTGCGGCACAAGCCATGCAGAATGTGATTCATAACGCCAAAGAATCCGGAGATTCAGTTGGAGGGGTGGTGACGTTTTTAGCGACCGGATTACCGGTAGGTTTAGGAGATCCTGTATACGAAAAGCTGGAAGCCAATTTGGCCAAGGCGATGTTAACGTTGCCGGCCAGCAAAGGTTTTGAAATAGGGGAAGGGTTTCAGGCTGCTCACATGCTGGGATCGGAGCACAATGATTTATTTACGCAATCTGAGCAACAAGTTCAAACTCAAACGAATCATGCCGGGGGTACGCTAGGTGGGATTTCCACGGGCATGCCATTATTGGGGCGGGTGGCTTTCAAACCTACTTCTAGTATTCGCAAACCACAAGCAACGGTTGATCTCGATGGTCAGGCGACGGTCTTGACGCTGCCAGAAGGATCGCGTCATGATCCTTGTGTGGCGATTCGTGCGGTACCGGTAGTGGATGCTATGTGTGCACTGGTGTTGGTTGACGCATTATTAATGCAGCGTTGCGCGACGCTAACGGAGTAACTATGCTGACTATCCCATTTGGCTCATATTCTATTTATTTGGCTCAGCATTTACTGCAAACTGAGATGGTGTCAAATTTGTGCACACCATTGCGCATGCGTTTGGCCATTATCACCGATAGCAATTTAGCGAATACCTATGGTCAAGCTTTGCAGCAAGCCTTGAACCAACAAGGTTGTGTGGCAGACTTATTTGTCTTTTCAGCTGGCGAGCAGCATAAAACGCGCCATACCAAGGAACAATTAGAAGATGAGTTGTTCCGCAAGCAATATGGGCGTGACTCTTGTTTTTTGGCGCTGGGCGGTGGATTGGTCACTGATTTGGTTGGGTTTTTAGCCGCTACTTATTGCCGCGGTGTGCCAGTGATTTATTTGCCGACTACCTTATTGGCGATGGTTGATGCCAGTATGGGGGGCAAAACTGGGATCAATACGCCTTTGGGGAAAAATTTAATTGGTACGTTTACTCAGCCCTATGCCGTGTGTATGGATGTGGCTACGTTGCAGACGTTACCTGATTGTGAATGGCGCAATGGGATTGCAGAAATGATCAAACATAGTTTGATTGCGGATGCGAATTTGTTTGCGCAAATGCAAAGCTCGCCAAATTTACAGGCATTGCAAAATCGGGCAGATTTGCTAGAGTTAATTCAGAAAAACTGTGCGATAAAAAAAGCAATTGTGGAGCAAGATGAACACGAAAAGAGTATCCGTCAATTATTGAATTTTGGGCATACGATTGGACATGCGATTGAAACGTTGGAGGATTACCGGATTGGGCACGGGGAAGCGGTGGCGATTGGGATGTTGGTAGAATGTCATTTGGCCGTGCAAGCGGGGTATTTGGCGGCGCCGGTGTTAGAAGTTGTCCGTGCATTGTTACACCGCTATGCATTGCCATTAAAAACCAACGTATTTCAAAACAAATCTTTGTTTTTAGAAACCCTCACTCTGGATAAAAAATCGATTCAGTCGATTCCGAGATTTGTGTTGTTAACGGAGATTGGCCAGCCTTATGTTAATGAGGGACACTATACGCACCCTGTGGAGCCCGAGCATTTGGATCGCGCATTGGATTGGGCAGCCGAGAATTTTTAGATGGTAGGTTGGGCCTTGGCCCAACAAATTATGCTCTGTTGGGCCAAGGCCCAACCTACCATTAACAAGGAGCAATAACTATGTTGATAGCAACTCTACCCGTGACCGATTATTCAACCGTCAAACAACAGCTATTCCAGCTTGCCGATAGCGCAGATGGTGTGGAGTTGCGCTTGGATTATGCGAGCCATTGGGATGGCAAAGCAGTGGCTGAGCTGCGAAAAATGTGCGCCTTACCGGTTGTCTTCACGCTTCGCAGCCAAGCCCAGGGAGGGCATTATCCCCATTCCGAAAAACAACGCCTGCAAACTATTTTAGAATTATGTGCCTGTAATCCCGACTATCTAGATTTGGAACACGAGGTACCGCAGCAATATATAAAAAGTATTCGTCAACGTTATCCTGCGATTAAAATCATTGTGTCCTATCATAATTTTGTTGAAACACCGGCTGATTTAGACGCGCTTTTCCAAGCTTTATACCAAGAAAATTGTTATGCATATAAAATTGCAACGCAATCGCAATCGACACTGGATGCTTTGCGTATGTTGCACTGGGTTTTATCCATGCGGTCTCGTCACCGCATTATTGGGTTGTGTATGGGTGAGGCTGGGCAATGTACGCGTATTTTGGCGCCAGTAGTGGGGTGTTTGTTTTCTTATGCATTTTGGGATAGATCCCAAGCAACGGCGTCAGATCAATTATCACTGCAAGAGTTGACGACTACGTATCACTATCGTCAACTCAATTCATCGAGCAAAATCTATGCATTATTGGGTGATCCCGTGCATTTGAGTGTCGGACATATTTTTCATAATCGTGCCATAGAAATAATGGGGCAAAATGCTGTATACATCAAATTACGCGTAACTGCGGAAGAGTTGTCTGCAGCGATGGTTATAGTGCGTCAATTGCCGGTTTGGGGCCTGAGTATTACCATGCCACTGAAAGAAACAGTAGTGCCTTTGTTGGACAAGCTGTCTCCAGATGTCCAAGTAATCCAAGCGGTAAATACGGTTGTGCGGGAGCGGCAATGGACAGGCTGGAATACGGATGGGTTGGGTGCAATGCAAGCTTTGTCTGAGCACCGCTCTTTGGATCAGCAAACGATCCTATTGTTGGGCGCAGGCGGGGCAGCGCGCGCGATAGCGTATGCTGCATTAGCTCAAGGTGCAAAAGTTATTATTTTGAATCGCTCCATAGCCAAAGCCAAAATCCTGGCAGATGAATTAGGTTGTGAGGCGTATGCGCTGGCTGTGTTTCCTGCTTTAAAATCGTATAATTTGTGTATTAATACCTTGCCAGAAGCAGCATTTCAAGATCCAACCATGCAAGCTATTTGGCAATCAAACCATATTTTACCTGGCACAGTAGTGATGGATATTGTTTATCAGCCTGTGGAGACAACCTTTTTACGTGCAGCCAAAGCAGCAGGCTGTGTGTGTATCCCGGGTTTTAAAATGTACATCGCACAAGCACTATTACAAATCCAACATTGGTTTCAACCGGAAGCTACCGCGCTACGAGAAATTAAGCTGCTCATGCAGGAATTTTTTCCACACACTAGAGCGGCGAATGATTTAAATTTACGCAGCAAGATTCAAGGCAATGTGTAAATTAGTAACCATGGCAGTTCTGTTCAAATCATACTCATTTAGTCTTAATCCAACATACCGAGCTCTAAGTCCCTTGCGATTACATATAGAAACAAGGGCATGCTCAACTTTAACACGCTCTCTTGCCTCCTTTCGACCTTCTGGTGTTTCAACATAATATTTTAAAGTCTGAAGCATTGCTTCGTTATCGTGTATTGCAATGGTTCTTCCTGTTTTTGAATC
>CAIRCS010000205.1 GCA_903877115.1 uncultured Legionella sp. | reverse complement strand
TGAACATATTTATGAAGAGGTTTGCTCGCTTGTGAAGCAGGGTCATCCAATACCGGAGATAAAAAAAGACTTTAAACTCGTAAAACACCAAAACAGAGAGATTGGACGATTTTACATTCAGGAAATGAAAAAAATACTAAGGAGCAAACATGCATAAAGAAATAGAAGAGAAATCCATTACTGATGAAGAAATCGTTGAAACATTTTACCGGTGTCATGACGGTCTTATGAAGGCGTATAAATCACAAAAGTTATTTAGTGATGAACTGTATCACTTAAGTCAGCTTGCGAAAATCACTGCTGATTTAGTGGAAATCAGGATCCCAAGAGAAAAAGAGGAAGACAAGGTTAATCAAAAACAGGAGAAACAATGAACAACAGAAAATGCAAATTAGTTATTCCAGTAATTTTAGCGGCAATAGTGGGCAGCCAAGCGGCTCTTGCGAAGAATACCGAATCTTTGGAACACATCAAACAGGGGTGCGAGATGCTTTCAGAAGACTTATTAAGAGGCCAAAATTATGATAACAATTGCGCGTTTTACATTAATAGCGCAGGCCAATATTTGAAAGGTGCTGTAACCATGATTGAACAAGAACAATACAAACAAGCAATTTTAAGTATGTTGCGTGCGGAAGAAAGATTAAGAACAACAGAACTTCAAACAGAAAAATGCGGGGATTTTTCTAATATTGCTGGCAGTTATATCAATGAAGTCATGGCACGCAAGAACGACTTGATTCGTTTCAGCAATGGTATTTATCACTAAAAAACGGAGAAAGACAATGTTGGTACTAACAAGACGTATTAATGAAAAACTAATTATTGGACAGGATGTGAATGTCATTGTTCTTGGGGTGAAAGGCAATCAGGTCAGGCTTGGGATTGAAGCCCCGGAGTCGGTCAATATTGTAAGAGAAGAATTACTTCGACCCGATTCAAAGTATTTTAATTTTCCAAGGCAAGTTTTAATCGGAGCACTGTAGTTTTATGAGATGTGAACCGTTTGTGAACCATTAATAAAAATCAAAATAGGGGAAAGGACATGAAAAGAAAAACAATAGGGAATATAGCAAAAGTATCTATGTTAAGCGCGTCAATCGTTTTAATCACGGCCTGTGCTGCAACACAAACTGTGATTGAGCATCGAAACTTAGAAACCAAGACAAATTTATCAAATACGATTTTCTTAGATCCGGTATCGGACAATCAAAAGTCAGTGTTTATATCGGTAAAAAACACATCTGATCAAGAAATTGATATAAGCCGAAGACTATCAAATGCCTTTAAAAGCAAGGGTTATGTGGTATCAAAAAACCCAAGTCAGGCGCATTACTTGCTCCAAGCCAATATTCGAAAAGTTGGCAAGATGTCTGTGGCTGCAAGCCAAAATGCTCTAGGCGGTGGTTATGGTTCAGCGTTAGCAGGTGGTGCGACTGGGGTAGCACTTGGAGCACTAGTTCAAAACAACACTGCAATGCTAGCAGGTGGCGTTGCTGGTGGTCTTGTGGGACTTGCGGCTGATGCATTAGTTAAAGACGTTAATTATTCAATGGTAACCGATATTCAAATCAGTGAACGAGTGAGCAAGGGTGTCAAAGTTTCAGAAGAGCATCGCGCAGATCTTTCGCAGGGTACCGGGTCACATACACATCAGATATCGACAAGAAACAGCAGTTATGAGCGCTATCAAACCAGAATCGTGTCAAACGCAAACAAAGTGAATTTATCGTTTCAAGACGCAAGACCTGCATTAGAAGCGAGTTTAGTTAAAGAATTAGTATGAATTTTTTAAACAAAAGGAGAATGCAATGGATTATCGATGGTCTTCATGGCTCATCATTTTTCAAGCAATGTTGATTGGATTTTTAGTTCATATTCCGAATGGGCCATCGACTCCAAAATTTGTGCCGGATAGTTGTGTGGGCATTGAAAAGGAAATGCACATAATGAACCATAATTTCGATATTTTATTAGCCGAAGTGAAAAAGAATGGTTCTTTAAAAAAAGAGCGACAAAGTTGATGTTTTTAAAAAATAGGAGGGTAGTCAGATGAAGAAATTAGTATCGGTTTTAGTATTGGGGAGCTTTGTGAGTTCGGTGTATGCATGGACAGATGCAAGTATCAACTATTACCAACCAATCGCAGCTTACGAGGCACTTAAAGAAGCCGATACTAATTCATCAAAAAACACAGACAAAGCGCCAGAACATAAAGTTCAAAACGATTTTAAGGTGGTGACCAATATTTCAGGTGAGTCTTATTCAAATGAAGGTGCTCACCCAAATAACCGTGATGACAGTAAAGAGTTTCAAGACATCATGCTAAACGACAAATTTTACGCAATGTTGTTGGAAGCAAACCTTCATGCCTCAAAAGATGCGAGCACCGCAGAATTTGTAATGCTGATGCGAGAAATGCAGCGTATTAATCATAATTTAGAGCTTATTTTGAAGCAGAAGAAAGAACAGTCTGAAGCGTGTTGTGGCCTTAAAATCACAGAAAAAGTTTCTAAAGAAGAAGTATCAAAACTTTTAAAGGAGAGCTTTAAGAGTGGTATTGACCAAGCTGTTTCAGATATAGAACATCAAAAAAAATTAATAAAAACTCTTGAAGATATTCCTAAGAAAGGAGACGCCATGGATGGATGAGCCTTCTTTTCGATAACAAGAATAATTAACTAAACAACAAGTAAAGAGCAAATTTAAACCAATTATTTGGTTGACGGGGATTCTTTTTCCAAAAAAAGGGGGGGATGAAATCAAATGACCCATTTATGACGCACCAAAGGAGAGCAGGTGATAGCAAAGATACTGAAAAAAATGGTTTGGATTGCCGTCCCAGTAAGTGTTTGTTGTTGTGCAGTAGCGCCACCACAAGCCTTACCTGTATGGCATTTCAAGCAAAGAAATAAAACGCGGTCAAATCCTGCGAGTTACTACGCATATGGAAAGGATGCAATGCCACCATGTGCATGTCAAAAAACAAAAAATAAGGGGCAAAAATGAAATTGAGCGCAATAAAAGAAGTACTTACAAAAGTCTGGCAGTCCAGCACAACCAAGGCGCTGCTGTTTGTTAGCGGGATCTTTTTGGTCAAAACAGTGTTTGCAGAAGATGTTTTAGGTGAAACAACTGGAGATTTGAAAGACACCTACAATGGGTCAATAAAGACGTATGTTTATGTTTTTGAGGCTTTAGCAGCGATTCTAGGGCTGATAGTCACAAGAAAAATCACAGTCTTGCTGGGTATTGGCGCGATAGCCTTGTTTTTGAATGTGGTGGCTAAACTTGCACATTTGGTTTAGAGCCGATGGAAGACGCTAAGCGCTATAAAACACCTCAATATCTAGGTGAGCCCTATCGTTTGATAGTGTTCACCTTAGATGAGGTATTTGCCGCAATCATAACCATTTATCTTGTGGGTTCGGTGTGCGATTTGTTGGTGACGTCGTTGTTTTTGGCAGTATTTTTCTTGTACTTGCTTAGAAAAGTAAAAGGCAATGAAGGGCCATGTTTTTATGTGCAGATATTTTATTGGTATTTCTCACTGTCTCCAAAGTTGGCGGCAACCCCGCCATCTTGGATACGAGAATATTTGGGGTAATAAATGAAAATAGAGCAAAAACAATCTGAACTTCTGAAAGAGAAGAAAAATAAGCTCTTATACTTAAGCGCCGGAAGCATTTTGCTGGTGGGCAATCTGTTGCAGTCAATCATTATAGTTGTATTGGTTGGCTATGCTCACAACCACCATCATGTTCATTTTATTGCCCCACGCATTACTCATGATTTTTCGATATCGCAAAGCGATGTATCCGATGATTATCTGCGAGATATGACAAGCTTTCTTGTCAGCCTTCGCTTTAATGTCACACCAAGTGTGACCACAGAACAATTTAATGATTTTCTAAAATATATCTCTCCATCCTTGTATGGGGACATCCGAGCGCAATTGACCAAAGAGATTGAAGATATCAAGCACGAGCACTTAACAACCGCATTTTATCCTATGAACTATGAGATAGACAGTAAACACCTACAGGTGAGAGTCACAGGGGAGATGCGTCGCTATGTTGGCTCGGAACTTATGTCGGATTTAAAGGAGATGTTTCTGATTCAGTATGAATATCTCCATGGGCTATTGAAGATTAAAAGTATTGAGAAGGTGAAAGCATGAAAAAAATAGTAATGATTATCCTAAGCGTGTTGGCACTTAACGCACAGTGTGCCCAAATCAAAATGGTTAGAAATTATGAAGATATCGATGTGAGAGCATCTATTTCTGAACCCAATTCTGTGATGATTGAAGGGGACAGAATCCAAGATATCAAAGCACCCTCGAATTCATTGCTAGACACTTGTAATGGCAAGCCCAATTGCAAGCTTATTGACGAGGACTCAGGCGTTTTCACGTTTTTACCGACAACGGCTTTTCAGGCCAGAACATTTTCCATTAATTTACGCACTGAAAATGGTTATTTCTATAATCTAAGAGTAGAGCCCCAGCCTATTCCATCGCAAACCATTCTTTTAAAAACTTATAAGAAAACCATTGTTCAAGCCTATGAACCCAGAACTTCTGATTATGAAAAATCGATGGTTGAGTTTTTAAAGATATTAATCAGTGAAGAAGCGCCTGAAGGATTTGTCAAAACAAAAGCAAACCCTGTCAAAGTCTATCAATCAAAGCACAGTCGCTTAAAGAAGCTTATGACGATTCGAGGTAATGATTTATGTGGTGAGGTGTATGTGTTGACCAATACCACAAAGCATCCATTAGAGGTCAAAGAGTCTTGGTTTAATTGGGCAGGCACAAAAAGTGTTGCGATTACCAAGACTCACCTTGAGCCATTTGATCAAACCAAGCTTTATAGGATTAGCTAACATGTCAAAACAAGTCAAAAAACAGCAATATATTTTTCTAGGCGTCCTTATTGCAACACTTTTGCTTATTTTCGCAGTGTTCTTTGTGATTGGAAGCTATCACCAAAAGAAACAGGTGGAGGATAAGGCGCATTACACAAAACACACCATCGCAAGCCCTCTGTCTGCCAATGCCAATGAAATGCATTGGATTGAAAAAACTCAAAATGCTTGGAAAGCGGAAAATGAAAAGTCTCAAAAGTTGGAAGTGAATATCCAAAATCTTGATAAAGAGCGCAAAAGCCAAGGAAAAGTCATCAATTCGCAATCAAGCGAGATTTCTGAGATGAGGTCAATGCTAAGTTCTTTACAACAAGAGCTGGCAACTCTTCGCAAAAATGAGACTCACCCAGAAACCACACCTGATAATCCTAACAGTGATTTCGTGGAAAACAATAATGGATTAGGCATATCCCAGGGATTTATTCAATATGCAGTCAAGCTTAATAAAAAACGCGAACCACGAGTAAGAACCCCAGAAAACTATGTCTTTTCTAACACGTTTGCCAAAGCCAAGGTTTTAGGTGGGGCTGATGCACCGGCAGGCGTTTTAAGCTCATCAGACCCTGAAATCATGAAATTTGAAATCATAGACGATGGCATTATGCCCAATAGTTACCGCGCGAAACTTAAAGGCTGCTTTTTCAGCGCATCGGTGGTTGGCGATATCTCAAGTGAGCGCGGAAAACTTAGAACAGAGCGTTTAAGCTGTATCCATAGAGACGGTACATCATTAGATATTCAAATCACAGGAACTGTTTCAGATAGCAA
Source organism: uncultured Legionella sp. (assembly GCA_903877115.1). Taxonomy (GTDB): domain Bacteria; phylum Pseudomonadota; class Gammaproteobacteria; order Legionellales; family Legionellaceae. The sequence goes on along the minus strand of CAIRCS010000205.1, from coordinate 3,449 downwards.
AAATGGCATCAGAGGTCAGGTGGTTTGGCGTGATGAACCAATAGTCGCCCGTGCTTTTTGGGGCAACCTATGGGGCAGTCTTGGCAATATCGGACAGCAATATTCACAAGAATATAGCGTATCCCCGCTTGGTAATACCTCGACATTACAGACCAATAAAATCCCACTTGCAGCAGGCTCAAGTGCAGCTTCAGGCGCCTCACAGACTTACGCCAAATACAACATCAAGCGTGCCGAGCTTTATCACCCGATTATTCAATTGGCACCAGGCACCGTTGTGGATGTGACGTTCTTAAAAGGATTTTGGCTGGATGGTGGCTCAGATGATAAAGCACCGGAGACTCTAAATGAAAAGGAAGATATGGCTTCCCACAATTCTGATATTCCAGATAGTGCCGAAGGCCGTGAAGCCAATAAGTTTTTTTATGACAAACATTCTTACTAAGGGGCTGTAATGAAGAGATTAATCATAGGTCTTGGGGTTTTAAGCATGGGACTTACAGGCTGTGTTGAGCTTAATACTGAATTTGATTGCCCCATGACCAAAGGCGGCACTTGCCAGAGGATGGATCAGGTTTACGAAAGCCTTCATCAAGGTGATGGTCATGAAACATTAAAAGCGGTTGCGCGCAAAAACCCTATGGCGTTCTCTGGGAAATCCGGTGATCCACTGCGTTTTGGCGAAGGCGTGATGCGTGTTTGGGTGGCACCTTATGAAGATACAGATGGCAACTACCATCAAGCAAGTAAGGTGTACTCAGTAGTTGAAGAAGGCCGATGGATTCAAAATCCACCGCGCGCTTTCAGATAATAGGACAAACCATGAATGACATGATGGATAAAATTCAACAAAAGTTTATACGTGCTAAAACTGCTTATTCGCATGCAAAAGATGCCTTTATCGATACTGCGAAAGAGGAGTTTGGCTTTTTAGAGGGCTCACAAAAGACCGAGATAGAGTCGCTTTTTGATGTCTATAGCCTTGCCAAATATTTGCCTGATGACATGTATGACGAAGAAAACAATATTTATGTCTACGGCAAAGCCTCGCATATTATGTTTGAGTGCACGACATTGTTAGGAAGCAGTGAGGAAACCGTTGATATTCTAAGTAGTATTTTAACCGATGTGCTGCCGGTTGATTCTCATCTTCAAGTGATACTTTGGGCATCACCCAAAATTGGGCATTTGATTGATGAGATGGAGCGCCAACGAAGCCTTGGCGGTGAGTTATTAAAATCCTTGGCTTCTGCGCGTGCTGAGTTTTATAAAAAAGGGGTTTATAAGTCTCTTTTTAAAGAAGGCAATTTTATCCTTAGAGATTTTCGTTTGTTTTTCTGTGTATCAATTGCGCGAAAATCCCTAGATGAATCAAGCCTTGTTTTACGTTCATTGCGTGATGATATCTCGAACAACTTAAAATCAGTCAATATTCTGACAATAGCGCTTTCCATTAATGAGGTGATAAGCCTAAAGCGCGAGTGGTTGTTACCAAGCCGTGATTTGTATTTAGAAGACATCCATTACGACCCTAATCAAGAAATCCGAAATCAAATTACGGACATAGAAGCAAGGCTTCGGGTCAAAACCAATCAAATCGAAATCATTCGCGAAGAAAGCACCGAAGTTATTAAATGCATGTCTGTTAGACAATATCCAGCCTATGCCATGCAATGGAAAATGGGTGATTTACTTGGCAAGCTTTTTAATAACGCGCTCCAAATTAACTGTCCATTTTTATTGAGCTTTACTATTCATGTCAAAGATAAAGAGAAAGCCATTGCCGCATTAGATGCCAAATATGTCGATGAAAGCCAGAATGCCAAACAAGATTTTATCCGAAAATGGGTTAAAAACTTTAATAAAAAATACCAAGAAATTGAGGAGTTACGTGAACGCTTAAGTGGCGATGATACGTTGGTGGATACGTATTACACCGTGTTGCTTTACACTACGCCTGAAAATTCGGCGCGTGACACAAGACGGGTGAAGGATTTATTTAGAAGCAATCGATTTGATTTACGCACAGCCTCAGGCTTGCAATTACAAACACTATTGAGTGCACAACCTTTTATGAGTGCAGAAGGTCTATTTGATGATTATAAGACCTTTGGTCGCATTAAGCCCTTAACAAGTTTTAATGCCGTGAATCTAATGCCCATTACTGGTGAATGGAAAGGAGTAGGGCGTATTGCACAAATCTATCCGCAAAGACGCGGCCAATTCACATCTCTTTATTTTTTCGACAATGAAATTAGAAACTACAATGTTGTGATTGTAGCCCCTCCTGGTCATGGTAAGTCATTTTTAATGAACGATTATGTGCAAAGTTTTTTATCTATGGGTGGCCTTGCTTATGTCATCGATGTGGGCGGTTCGTATTTAAAAACCTGCGAACTGGTAGGCGGTCAATTAATTGATTTCAACCCAGACATACCCATAAGCCTTAATCCATTTTCAACGATTGACTCAAATTCTGAGACGGCCTTTGATGATGCGCAAACACAGCTTAATCAATTGCTCGGAATCATGGCAAGACCATCTGGTGAGGTAAGTGATGAAGAGAAGTTGCATATTGAAAAAGCGGTTCAGTTTATGTGGAAGGCACATAAAAACGAAACGACCATTACGAAAGTTGCCGAATACTTGAAAAGTCTCAAAGATAAAACAGCGATTAATATTGGCGAGCTTTTGTTTCCTTATACGATAGATGGCCGTTTCGGGAAATATTTAGAGCCGCCTTGCACCTTAAATTTTGACAATAAATTTGTTCTTTTCGAGTTGGGCAGATTAAGTAATTACAAAGACTTTCAAAAGATTGTGCAAAAGATCCTGATTTACCAAATTGCCAATGCCATGTATTTCCAATCACCGAACATTCCAAAGACGTGTTTATTGGATGAGTCGTATGAATTTTTAGCTGACGATCAAACGGGAGGCTTGGGGCATTTTATTAATGAAGGATATCGCAGAGCGCCAAAATACGGCGGAAATTTTATCACGATTACCCATGGCATGGATGATTATGCGGCTAATCCAACGGCCAAAATGTGTTATGACAACGCGTATTACAAGATTTTCTTAGGCGCATCGCAAGGGACATTGGATGCATTAAAGAAAGCAGGGCGGATTGATCCCTATGGTGAGAAATTAATAAGAAGCCTCAGTATTACTAAAGAGTACTCGGAATTTATGATGATTTGTGGGGAAAATCAAACCGTTCATCGTCTAATCGTCGACCCCTTTTCAAGGATTTTAAATACCACAAGAAAGACAGAAGTAGTTAGGGTAGAGCAGTTGACCAAAAGCGGGATGTCTCTGATTGATGCGATCTCTCAAGTTGCAAAGGAGGTGTATGGTGATAAATAAAAATTCTCTTTTTGCGCTTGGCGTTGGCATTATTTCATCTTGTATAACAGCTTTTATTGTCTGTAATTTTTGCCAAACTC
>CAIRCS010000204.1 GCA_903877115.1 uncultured Legionella sp. | reverse complement strand
GTGTTTTTGCAAGACCATACATCATTACTTGAGCATCAAAAAGTACATAACACCTTTAGTTCATTAGAGATGAGTCTTTTGGGTAATTTCCCTAAAGCGAAACACGCAGGATTTTCACAAGTGCTGTTTAAAACCAATGATATTTCCTCAGTGCATCGGTTGTTTGTCGACCCTTACACCCTTGTGATGCTTTCTTCAGCAGGGGAAGACTATGAGGCGGTGAAAAATCTTGTTGGGTCTGGCAAGTCTTATACAGATGCGATTTCAGAGGTTGCCCGTGCTCATTATGGAGAAAGGCATGCTTAAAGAGTACGCAGGGCTTTTGCTTGGCACAATAGCGCTGATTATAAGCATCAAGAGTCTTTGCGACCAGAAGCTAGTGGTGGTTGATGTGAAGCGCGCGGTTGAAGTCACAGCGGTTATGCTTTCTAAAACAGCTCTTTCGCCAGGAGAGCAGGCGCGGGTGATGAGGGGATTCAGTCAACAATTGCCTCATTCCATAGAAGAATATGCGAAATCGCACAAAGTGACAGTCATCAATGCGCAAGTATTCGTGTCACAAAATACGTTTGACATCACATCACGCATCGTTAAAACAACCTTGAGTGAGGTGCGTCATGAGAAATAGAGCGCTTCTTGCTTTGGTTTTTGTTTTGTTATCTCAAGCAATTATCGCTCAGGATTTAGGTAATTACGGAAAAGTTTTTGATGTGAGAGAGCATGATATTCGAGAGGTCATCTTGGCGCGTTTAAATCACCTTAAAGATGACGGTCAATTAGACAAATTAGAAAAAGAGCTCCAAGAAGAAATAGCCAAGCGCATCATAAGGCCGAAGCCTGTTCCTCTTGCGTCCACAAGACATCCCAAAGTCTATTTCATCAATCCTGAAATCCCCGTTAATGAAGATATCAATGCCTCTGATGGACAATTAATCGCTAAAAAAGGGACTCATCTCAACCCATTTGATTATGTGACCTATCGAAAAACGCTTATCTTTTTTGATGCAGATGATAGGGCGCAAAGAGATTGGGTTAAAAAGCACCACAAGGATTATGAGTTTGTAAAATTCATTTTAACAAAAGGGGATATTAAGGAGGCATCAGAAAACATTGGACGCATTTACTTTGATATGGGCGGCAAATTAAGTCGTTATTTTCATCTTGAACATGTGCCAGTCGTGGTTGTTCAAGACAAAAAGCAATGGAAAATTCAAGAAATAGGGGCGGAGAATGCGTAAATTCACATGGGCACTCACAATTTTGCTTTGCGTTACAAACTTTGCCCAAGCCTCATCCGCTTGCAAGGGGCACTTCATTAATCCCATTACGGATGTGTGCTGGAACTGTCTGTTTCCTCTAACGATTGGTAAATCAGAAATTGTGAAGTCTGGCTATCCAGATACTGAAAATCCCAAAAGTCCCGTTTGTTCTTGTCATGCAGATTATGGTGACAGAGTGGGTATTACTATTGGTTATTGGGAACCGACCGCCATCGTAGATGTGACCAAGAACCCATATTGCATGGTGAATCTTGGCAT
>CAIRCS010000203.1 GCA_903877115.1 uncultured Legionella sp. | reverse complement strand
TGGGGCGCTTGCGCTAGTGGGTTATTTTTTGTGGATGGATTGGCAAACTGATTATCCTCCTGCACGTCCTGTGGCGGCCGCACAAATGGTCGTGACACCAGAAGCGGCATCTGATCGCTTGTTGCCGACTGTACAGCGTACTGATGAAGGCGGGTTTGATTCTGAAAGCGAGGCCGTTGCTGACGCTGCGCCAGCTGAAGAATTGACGCAACGCGTGTACGTCAAAACCGACGTTCTGAATGTGGCTATCGATTTGAAACATGGTGATATTGTGAACGCGCAATTGTTGGCCTATTCTGATTCTGCTCAACGGAACAGCAAACCTTTTACCCTCTTACAAGACAATCCAACTATGCGTTATGTTGCCGAAAGTAATTTGGTGACGTTACAAGATCGCAAAGTGGTTAAGGTTTCTATTCCATTCGAGACCACTTCGCTCAATTATAAATTGGCTCCGGATCAAAACAAAATTACAGTGGATTTGGAAGGTAAAACAGCCGATGGCTTACGTGTTACCAAGCAATTTACTTTCGAACGCGGTTCTTATTTAATTGATATGGCTTACCATATGCGCAAGACCGGGACAAGCGCTTGGACAGGGTATTTGAATACTCAGTTTTTACGAACGTCTCCGCAAGAAGATAAAACCAGTATGTTCCATATGGGTTCTTTTACTGGGGCTTCCTATTCTGTGCCGGGTCAATCGCGTTACAAAAAACTAAGCTTTAAAGATATGACGAAGCAAAATTTAGAAGTAGAAAGCACCGGCGGCTGGATTGCTATGCAGCAGCATTATTTCTTAAGTGCTTGGGTGCCGGCAGCCAGCAGTACTCAACGGTTCTATTCTCGTGCAGTGGGTCAAGATTTTACGATTGGGCAGGTGAGTGGGCCGATTACGGTTGCGCCACATCAACCTCAAGTGGTCACCAGTCAGCTTTATTTGGGGCCTGAAGTGACCGACACGTTGAAAAAAATTGCACCAGGGCTTGATCTGACCGTGGATTATGGATGGTTGTGGTTCATTTCTCAATTGCTGTTTTCTTTGATGAAATATATTCACGCGTTCGTAGGCAACTGGGGCTGGACTATTATTTTGGCGACCATGTTGATTAAACTTGTCTTTTATCGCTTGCAAGCAGCTAGTTTCAAATCTATGGCAAGAATGCGTCGGTTGCAGCCTAAGATTGCTTCCCTGCGTGAGCGGCATGGAGATGATAAAGCGCAAATGAGTCGCGCCACTATGGAATTGTATCGCCAGGAAAAAGTGAATCCCTTGGGCGGTTGTCTGCCTATTTTGGTGCAAATTCCTGTCTTTATCGCCTTGTATTGGGTGCTGATTGAAAGCGTTGAATTGCGTCATGCGCCATTTATATTATGGCTGACCGATTTGTCGGCAGCTGACCCTTATCATGTATTGCCAGTGGTCATGGGCTTGACTATGTTGATTCAACAAAAATTGAATCCTGCGCCGCCGGATCCGATGCAAGCCAAGATCATGATGTTCTTACCTGTGGTCTTTACGATTATGTTTTTGAACTTTCCTGCTGGATTGGTGTTGTATTGGATTGTGAATAATACGCTGTCTATTTTGCAACAATGGTATATCACGCGAAAATTTAGTGGCGATACCCCGGCCCCTCTTAAGCTTAAAAAAGCTCCTAAATCAAAGTGAGCTCCACAACGACTATCGCGGCAATTGCTACGCCACCCGGACGGGGTGGTGTAGGGATTGTGCGATTATCTGGTCCCGATGCAGTAACCATAGCTTTGCGTTTAATCCACCGCGATACACTGACTCCGCGTCTAGCCCATCTTTGCACTTTTTACACATTGGAAGGCGAAGCCCTAGATCAGGGTATTGTCCTTTATTTCAAGGCTCCTCACTCGTTTACTGGTGAAGATGTGGTTGAGTTTCAAGGCCATGGCTCTCCAGTGGCTTTGGATCTGTTGGTAAAAGAACTCTTGTTATGTGGTGCGCAATTAGCGCAACCCGGTGAATTCACTTTGCGTGCATTTCTAAATGATAAATTGGATTTGGCCCAAGCCGAAGCGGTTGCTGATCTGATTCATGCGCAATCTGCCTCAGCAGCTCGTCTCGCAGTCAGAACGTTGCAAGGCGCTTTCTCGCAGCATATCTCTGAACTGAATACTCAAATTATTAATCTGCGTTTGTATGTAGAAGCTGCTTTAGATTTTCCAGAAGAGGATGTGGATTTTTTGAGTGATGGCCATATCGCTACTAAATTGAGCAAAATTCAACAAGACTTATCCAATATTCGCAAACAAGCGGCCCAAGGGGCTTTGCTTCGCGAAGGCCTTACCGTTGTGATTGCGGGGCGTCCTAATGCAGGTAAATCTACTTTGATGAATTGTTTGGCTCAGCGCGATACGGCGATTGTGACCGATGTGCCGGGTACGACCAGAGATGTGCTGCGCGAACATATTTTGCTGGATGATATTCCCATTCATTTGCTGGATACTGCTGGTTTAAGAAGCAGTGATGATGTGGTAGAGCAAGAAGGGATAAAGCGTGCTTGGGCTGAATTAAGTCGTGCAGATTGTGTGATTCTATTAATGGATTGCAGTGTAAAAGAACAGTACGAAGAGCTCATTTTAGAAATAAAGTTAGCATTACCCGATCAAGTGCCGATAATTTTAGTGTATAATAAGGTGGATAAAATCGGGAAGTCGGCTAGCAAAGAAGGTACAGCAGTCTATGTATCTCTAAAAAATCAGGAAGGTTTGACCTTATTAAAGGATGAAATTAAGGCGGTGGTTGGTTATCAACCCCAAGAAGGTCAATTTTTGGCTAGAAGACGGCATTTGGAAGCCCTCGATCAGGCGATGCACTGGCTCCATCAAGGTGCAGAATTGTTAATTTCGCAACAAGCAGGAGAGCTGTTGGCGGAAGATTTACGTTTAGCGCATGCAGCATTGGGAGAGATCACCGGCGAGTTTACGGCCGATGATTTATTAGGTGTGATTTTTTCCAATTTTTGTATTGGCAAATAAAGTCAGGATTTATTGTTCTTGATTTTTTAATTGTAGTCAATTAAAAATCAATTCACGATAAGTCATGAACGTCTTGCGTTTTGCGTTTTTGATTGAGGTGCTGTTATGACCGCGGATTTGAGTTTTTTTGATTATAAACAGGAAGTAATCAAGGGCTATGAAAGTCGGAGCACTGACGCGCCTTTTAACCATTTAAACGATACTGATTTTTATCGTTTTTCTTTCTACAATCGTAGCTCCGCAGAACTGCAATATAAACTGCTCAATATGTTAGTGAAGGTTCATGAGCTTCCAACAGAGTATAGAGCTCAAGCTGAATATTATATCGAAGCCGGTGCTCGGTTTTTGAAGCGTGATGCAGACATTGCAGATAATACCGCTGAAGCAAAAAATTACGCAGAAAAAATCGACTATTTCGAAAGACGCAGAGTGCCAAATCAGCAAGCAGCTGTTGCAACGTTGACCGAATGGCAAAAATCGGTAGATCGTTTCCATAAAGATTTGGAATATTTTGCATCAGCGCCTTCGCATGTTTCAAAAATTATTACTTTATTATCGTATACCAATTTATATCGATTGGTGACGCTGTTTTCACGGCTGTCGTTTAAGTTTTTTTGGAATTTGGCTTCTGAACGGCATTGGATTGATGCGCAAGATAAATTGTTTGGCTTTTCTCTGCAACGGCCTGCGTTGGACATCCCGGCGGCAGGCTTAAATTTTATTAGCGTGGCTTTGTTTGCGGCACGTTTAGCTGCTCATGGCGCAATGATTTATAAACATGCTCGCTCTGAAAGACCCGGTGAAAAAGATATCGATCCTTGGGCGCGCGCGTGGCAAGAGTTTTGTGCTCGCTTGATTAATATCATGAATGACATTGCTTGGGTCTTCATTAATTTGCTTACCAATTACGCTGCAGTATGGGGAATTGCTGATCCTTTAGCGAATGCTTTGGTGACGGTTACTTTGATTTGGGACTGTTCATGGTTAGTTATCCATTGGGTTCGTGAAGAACGAGCTTGGGCTAAGGAAAAAACGCAACTTTTGAATTGGAATAATGCAAATGAAAATTTAATTGATATAGGAATTACTAGATACAGTCTGTTAATGTTAGAAGATCTACAATTGGAAACCCGTGCCAAATATGCCTTTATGATTTTGGCAGGTGCCTCGATTATGACGTCGTATTTATTGTTTTTGGCCGGTATTTCTGCGCTGGTTTCGACAGTTGCTTTATGCGTTTGTGTGGTAGGTTTTGCGATGTACGGCAGTGCAGATGAATTTGCCGGTGTGGTGCGCGCCTATTTTGGCAAGCTCAAAATTAGTGGTGAACGCGAAGAAATGCGGACAAAATTCTTTAATACTTTTACTAAAACAATGGTACCCCCGTTTATAGTGATGGGACTGTTGTCTTTGGGTTGGCAGGTTGCGGTATTGGGCGCGATTGCTGCAGTGGCGTATTCGTATGCGCCTGCGAAATGGGACTGTCGTGGCATACCTCCGGAAGAAGGCAATGTCTTGCTTCTGAATCAGGGTGGCGCCAATAATTTAGGCATGGGTCGAATATAGTATAATACTGACGCGCGCGTAAGCGCGCTCATTAACGTATAAACGAACCTAAGGATACATTGCATTCACTGCAGCAATGTCTTTTGCGCTGAGCTGCTTACGCTGTCCGATGACGACGTCTTCTTCTAATGGAATAATAGTCGGCTGACCATTTTTGGAGAATGCATAGGCTGTGTAATGCATAATCGATTGATAATCATAATTCCCGAAGTCTTCCCCATCATTCATATGTTGATTGAAATTATAGCGATAATCTTCATCAATATTTTCCCACAAAATCTTAATGTATTGATCTCGATCGGTACGCGATTGTTCATGCCATAAACCCAAAGCGTGGCCTAATTCATGTGCCACATTCATAGTGGCGCAATTAGGTCCTAAAATAATGATTTGCGACCCGCCTTGCCGCCCTACAAATGAAGAGCATTTGAGGTTATCAGTGGATGTAAAGAGTAAATAATCTGAATATTTATCAGCATTGTTTTGTGACAACTCCACAAAACGCACTTTGGTTACTTTTTCCCAAGTCATCATCGCATCTAAGATGGCTAACTGACTTTGCGGAGGCAGTGTAGGCGCAAAACTGAAGGGTACGATCCCATCTGGCCAGCGAAATCCCCCTAATTTGAGTAAAATCATGGCTTGCGGTGCGGGTCTGTCATGATACTTACTTGGTTTGGATGCCTTGGGGAGTGTGGTTAAGAGGATATCGTTTTCAACTACGGCGTAGCCATCTTGCTTTGCGTATATAATATTGCGCAACCCGTAATGAGGATCGAGTACGCTCAAATGGCCTAAACTGGGTTTTTCTTGTTTGGGGGGGCTTTGTTCCTCGGCAAAACACGGGATAGTTACGCCTTGAGATAGCACTCCAAACAAGATTCCTATTAAGTACCCTCGCGAGTTCCACGGTGTTCGCTCTTGCGCTAAATCGCAGCGTTTCTTTTCCAAGCACGACCTTGCCATCACTACTCTCCAACCTGCTTTTTAAAAGTTAGTGCAAATTGATAAAGCTCGTTTTTTGCACTGTTACTGATTTTTGCAGCGAGATTGACAGCTTGCTTCAAGGGTAGTTCTTCTAAGAGTATTTTTAAAATTTGTTCACCTGGATGGTTAGTTTGTTTCGAGATTCTTGGTGGGATGATGACAACAAATTCTCCCTTGAAATGGGCCAAATCGGCTTGAAACCATGCTTGGATTGTTGAGATGGGGCCTTGCACAAAGTGTTCATATGTTTTGGTTAATTCTTTGGCAACGACCAGCTCGCAATCTTCTCCAAAAATAGTACGGCAGTCATCGAGACACGCCTGAATTCTATGGGTTGATTCATAAAAGACTAAAGTATGATTTATGTCTATTAAAGAAGCAATTTTTTCTTGCCTGGCTTTGGATTTTGCTGGTAAAAAACCAAAATAACTAATCGTATCGCAAGGAACGCCTGCAGCGGATAATGCTGTGATGAACGCGCAAGGCCCAGGAATTGGGATGATCGGAATCTGTGCTTGTCGTGCTGCGTGGACCAAAGGATAGCCAGGATCAGAGATTAAAGGTGTGCCCGCATCGGATATGAGTGCATAGGAGCGTCCGGCCATTAAGGCTTGCAGAATCGTTTCGGATTTGTCGTGCTCATTATGCGCATGCAAAGCGACTAGCGGCTTTTGGATGCCAAGATGCCCCAAAAGATGCTTCGAATGGCGGGTATCTTCGCATAATATGGTATCTACGGATTTTAGGGTCTGGATCGCTCGCAGACTGATGTCATCTAGATTGCCAATGGGCGTTGCGACAACATATAGTGTGCCAGATGTGCTTGCTGAACTTTGGATCATAGTTTATCCTTCTGCGTTCTCCAAGGGGCAATTTGGGACCAATATCATGCTCATTATCATACGTATGTTGCAAGCGCTGGCTTTATTGGGTTGCATGTTTTTTTTGACTTATTGTACTCGAATGGGGCCAGATAGTCATTTAAATCAACAAAAATCAACAACACCTTATACCATGCCATCTTCAGCATATCTTGCTATGGCCAAAAATCAAACAGGAAGAGAAAAACAAGCGCTAGAATTAATGGCTGCTGGGCGTGCAATTTATGAGGGCCAATGGCCAGAGGGCTTGACGATCCTGCAAGATGCGGGGCCTATGAGCGGAGA
>CAIRCS010000202.1 GCA_903877115.1 uncultured Legionella sp. | reverse complement strand
GCTCCAGTAATTTCTCCGGCACATAAGCCAGCGGACGAATCACAATATGCTTGCCATTATCCGAACGTAATTTTGGTGGCATCCCTTTTAATTTGCCGGCATAAAACATGTTAAGCATGAGTGTTTCAAGGATGTCATCACGATGGTGTCCCAAAGCTATCTTGCTTGCACCTAGTTCATCTGCCACCCGATACAAAATGCCACGGCGTAAACGCGAGCATAAACCACAGGTTGTCTTACCTTCAGGAATAACTCGCTTAACAATACTGTAGGTATCCTGCTCTTCAATGTGGAACTGAATACCAAGACTCTTTAAATAGTTTGGCAGCGTATCTGCTGGAAAGTTAGGTTGTTTTTGATCTAAGTTCACCGCCACAATGTCAAAATGGATTGGGGCACGCTCACGCAACTTCATCAAAATATCGAGCATGGCATAGCTATCTTTGCCGCCTGATACACAAACCATGACCTTGTCACCATCCTCAATCATGCCAAAGTCACCAATGGCTTGGCCTGCTAGACGGCACAGCTTTTTCTCTAGCTTGTTTTCCTCCAAGATCACTTTACGAATATCACTCATAACAATGTAATTCTTTTTTAATCACTTCAGGCTTGCTTAATTCGAAACACTTCGACACCTACTGAATGACAGTCAGGATAAACATCTGGCTTAGAAGTACTCACACGTGCGGCCAATACCTTAGGGTGCGCGAGCATTGCAGCAACAATATCATCGCAAAATGTTTCCTGAAGATGAATATGGCCTGTAGACGCCCGTGCTTTAATGGACTCGCGCATAAAATCATAATCAACTACTTCGTCTAATTGATCATGTGCTGGCGTGTTCATTGCCAATGGAATATATAAATCCACATTTAAGATTACGCGTTGTTCGGCTTTTTTCTCAAAATCATGAACCCCAATATTGATATAAATTTCGTAGTCACGCAAAAATAAGCGACGACAATCAACGAGAGCGGGATGAGAGAGAATAGCATGCATAAATAATGACTTTTCTGATGTTTTTATTTGTGAAATTACTTAATTTGTCTTAAACATCACATCGCGTGTAGACGGCAATAAGTGCTGCCCACCATCAACATAAAGGGTGGTTCCTGTAATGGCATTTGACTCAGCTAAAAATACGGCGGCCTTAGCAACATCCGCTGGTGTGGATGACTGTCCAAGCGGCGTCATTTGATGCGCCTTAGCAAATCCCTCATTGGTTTGATCGCCTGAAGGCAAGGAAATTCCAGGTGCTAAACCAACGACTCTCAATATAGGCGCGAAGTCGACCGCCAATACTTCAACAGAAGTAGCGAGTGCAGCTTTTGACAAGGTGTAAGACAAATAATCTGGATTGAGATTAATGAGTTTTTGATCGAGCAACTGAATGACGGATGGAAGATGCTCGTATTTTACTTTGCTTGTGCTATTTTTTTGAAATTCAAACATGAGTTGAGATAGCAAAATTGGTGCAGCTACATTAACCTGTGTATGCGCCTGTAAACTCTTGCTTGAAAGAGGCGTCTCTGAATTTGCGCGATCGTATTCAAAGATAGAGGCGCTATTCACTAGGCAATGCAAATTTGGAAATCTTTGACTCACCACTGAAAAAAGATTTTGGGTTGCCTGCTCGTCCGTCAAATCTGCCTGAAAAGCTTGGGATTTAACCCCCATTATCTCAATTTCTCTAACGGTTTCTATGGCTTCTAACTCAGATCGCCCATAATGAACAACTACATCCCACCCCTGGCGTGCAAACTGCAAAGCAATTTCCCGACCCAGACGCTTGGCAGCGCCGGTCACCAAAACCGCTTTCTGATGCTGGGATAAGGGTGAGTTCAATTAAATTCT
>CAIRCS010000201.1 GCA_903877115.1 uncultured Legionella sp. | reverse complement strand
GGACATATAACGTATTGAAAACTGATGGACAACGGTGCTTACGAAGAAAATGAGCGTGGTCATTAAAAATCCTAAGCTATCGACTTTCAATCCAAGAAAATACAGGGATGTTTTGTCTGCATAACAATATCCCAGTAAAATGAGACTTAGGATTAAACCTATCCCAACGGCTATAGTGGTCAATTGCGCACCCATTTTTGGCTTTGTATTGAATAACACATTCAGTGTTAATCCAATGATAGGGATTATTGTAAGAAGTAATGATAAATACGTTATCGTGCTATGGCTAATTAAACACTCCTGATTAGTTTTACTGTTTATGTTGGAGAAATATAGTAGACATGCTAATATAAGTAAACTTAAATATTCTAATTCTTGCTATTAGGAGTTCTAATGTCTCTCGATACGGTAACGTTACAATGCTTTCTTGCTGTTTCCGATAGTGGCAGCTTTACCAGAGCTGCTGACCGGGTAGGAAGGACGCAATCCGCTATCAGTCAACAAATCGCGAAACTTGAAAATTTAGTTGGAAAACCTTTGTTTAATCGAGGAAAAAATTTATCTCTTACCCCCGAAGGCGAGATTTTTCTTGCCTATGCGAAGCAAATCTATTTATTACATCGAGAATCATTAGATCGGTTTAAAGAGCCTGAGCTACAAGGTCAAATTCGGTTTGGTTTACCGGAAGATTTTGCTACAGTTATTTTATCTGATGTCTTGGTTGATTTCTCAAGATTACATCCCCGTATTCTTTTAAACGTTGAATGTGATTTATCAATCCATGTTCTTGAAGGATTTAAGGCAGGAAAACTCGATCTCGTATTAATAAAAATGATGCCGCCGAACGAGTTTTTGCAACAAACTATGATTTGGAGAGAGCCTGTAAAATGGATTGGCAAGCCTGAATTACTTCCTGCAATAAATAAAAACACAGTAGTGCCATTGGTCTTGTCTCCCAAACCCTGTGTGTATAGGGAAAGTGCCATTCATGCATTAGAAAAAGCCGGTATAAAATGGCGTGTTGCCTACACAAGTCCAAGTTACGCAGGTAAAATGGCTGCAGTCAAAGCTGGTTTAGGCATTAGTATTATTCAAGAAACGCTGATACCAGATTATTTAACTCAACTGGAGCATAAAATACTCCCTCCTATAGCAGAAATTCCAATATCATTAATAAAAAATCAAAATGGCAATAAAGCAATTGAATCCTTAGAGTATTTTTTATTAAAAAAACTGCGCTCATTGTAGGGTCTGAATCGTCAACACCGTACTATACGTCGACCTAAAATCAGCTGGTTGGTGCTTTAGTATATTGAAAGTAACCCTCGGGATCAGGGGGCATCAGTAAACACTTACATTTGTTTGGAAAATAAGCTATCATACAGGGCTTTTAAAAAACCTTGCCCGAAAGGCTAGGGTCTGTTGACAATTCGCTAGCTTGCACCGAAACGCCTAGATAGTAGAATTGTCAACAGGTCCTGTTTTCGAGGGCTATTATCCATAAGGACACGTATGAGACACTATGAAGTTGTTTTTTTGGTTCACCCTGATCAGAGTGAACAAGTTCCAGGAATGTTGGAGCGCTATGAAGCTATTATCCATAAGCACAAAGGGATTATCCATCGTAAAGAAGATTGGGGACGTCGTCAGCTAGCGTATCCTATGCAGGATGTGCACAAAGCACATTACATTATGTTGAATATTGAATGTGAGCAGCAATCTCTAGACGAATTAAAAAATGCGTTCAAATTTAATGATGCCATTTTACGTAATTTGATCATTCTCAAAAAAGAGGCCATCAAAACTGAATCAGTGATGATGAAAAAAGAATCAAAAGATGCACGTGGCGAAGCAGCATAAGAGGAGCGCATACAATGTCTACATATTTTCGACGTAAAAAAATGAATCATACTGATAATGACGTCATTATTGATTACAAAGATGTTAATTTTTTAAAGAACTATATTAGTGAAACAGGCAAAATCGTTCCAAGCCGTATTACTGGCACCAGTGCCCGCGCTCAGCGTCAAATCACTATGGCCATTAAGTACGCAAGACTATTGGGCTTGTTGCCTTATTGTGATAGCCATCGGTAATTGATGTGTTACCAGTAAAAGGATTGTTTAAAAAACAAGCTGAGCTTATTTTAAGTTCACAGAATAAAGCGCTGTTGTATGCCGGGATACTGGCGTTGTTGCCTTATTGTACTTGGTTGGCTATGGTTGTCGTAGCTTTGGTAACCTTGCGCAAAGGCGAACGCCTGGGCGGTCGAGTTTTATTGACTGTCATGCTCGGGCATGGCTGCGCTTTGCTAACATCCTTGCCATTGTACGCGGCGATCTTTAATACGCTGATAGTGTTTGTACCGGGCTATTTGGCGGCATATAGTTTGCGCATAACCTCGAGTTGGCGGGCAGTGGCGGCAGTATTATTTTT
This sequence comes from uncultured Legionella sp., assembly GCA_903877115.1. Classification (GTDB taxonomy): domain Bacteria; phylum Pseudomonadota; class Gammaproteobacteria; order Legionellales; family Legionellaceae. Next base: position 11,732 of record CAIRCS010000201.1, on the reverse strand, counting down.
AATGGTGAGCATCAGCTCTATTGTGATTCAGCAAATGGCACCGGAGTGGGTGATGTCTCAATTCACTTTCCTCCAGTCTTTGGTGCAGGCATCACAACCTGATCAGGTTCTGACTAGGTGGTTGAATGATACATCTAGCGTGCCAGTTTTGGTGATGGCGAACTATGTATTGGGCATGCAATTGATGAGCGCAGTGATATCGGTCTGGTCAGCTTTGATGGCGGCTCGATCTTTGCAGTCACAATTGTATTACCCAGAAGGGTTTACTCAAGAGTTACTGACTTTTCGTGGAAATCGTCTGAGCTGTATAGTGATGCTATTAATGTGTCTCGCTGCATGGCAATGGAACGTGGTTGCTATGAATGTATTGCCAGTCTTGATTTTGTTTTATTTGTTGGCGGGATTGAGTTTGTGCGCTAATTTTTTTATGGGTAAAAAATCATCCAGAATGATGTTAGTAGCATTAATCTTACCGTTGGTATTTCTTCCTTTTGTGGTGTTACCGTTGTACATCATATTAGGGCTGCTGGATAGCGTCTTTAATATAAGATTGGCTCTGTGCAGATGATGAATTGTGTTGATAAGGGGTATGAAAATGCAAGTTATTTTATTAGAAAAAATTAGAAATCTGGGTGCTTTGGGCGACAAAGTGAACGTGAAGCCTGGGTATGGGCGGAATTATTTGATCCCACAAAAGAAAGCAGTATTTGCGACTGAAAAAAATATCGCTGCGTTTGACAGTCAGCGTGCAGAATTAGAGAAAAAAGCGGCATTAGAGTTTGCCCATGCCAAAAGTAGAGCCGAGAAATTACAGGACTTTACAGTGGTTGTTGCATCACAAGCTGGTGATGGCGGTAAATTGTATGGTTCGGTAGGCGTCAACGAAATCAAAGATGCTTTGACAGCGCAGGGTGTTGAGATCACTAAACGTGAAATCATGTTGCCTGAAGGTGTGTTTCACTCTGTAGGCACTTATAACATTGATTTGGTATTACATAGTGATCTGACTGTGACTATTCATGTTGAAGTTATCTCTGCCTAAACATTAGACTAACTTCTCCCTCGTCCTACGTTTTTTTCTCCTAGGACGAGGGACGATTCTTGTTATGCTGGTATCACATCAGCTTTCCACTTAATATTACAACCTATACTAGCCTTCTGAATCGGAGAGACAGGGGTTTTGTTGATCAATGCTTGCAGTGCTTCGCGAATGGATGCGCCGGATACGGGAATATTGTTGCCGGGACGCGAGTCATCTAATTGTCCGCGGTAAACCAATTGTAATTGCTGATCAAATACAAAAAAATCTGGTGTGCAACGCGCCTGATATGCCAATGCGACTTCCTGAGTTTCATCATAAAGATAAGGAAAATAATAACCCATTTCTTTGGCGCTACTTTGCATGCAGGCGGGCGAGTCATCAGGATATTGCGAGACATCATTTGCATTGATGGCTATTAGCGACACGCCTTTGTCTGCAAAATCTGCGGCAAGACGGGGAAGTTCATGGTTAATATGTTTTACATAAGGACAATGATTGCATATAAACGCAATGATAGTTGCAACGCTGCCTTTGTGCGTTTCTAAAGTAATGATTCGCTGAGTTCCCACATCCATCAAAGCAAAAGAGGGCGCTACGGTACCGAGCGTCAGCATAGATGATTCGGTTTTAGCCATGATTGTTTCTCCGTTTCCGTGTTAGGCCTAAGCCCAACTTATAGTTACCAATGTAAAAAAATGCCTTTGGCAGTGGCATCCTTTATGACTTGTGATTGTGCTTTATCGGTTGATACCCAATAGCTGCCTTGATTGCTTAACGCAAAACGCACACGTGGATATTGACATACATTCAGGAAATTGGCGCAATTGACAGCGACTCTCTTGTCATTTTGTTGAAGATAACAGCGGAAATAGAGTTGTGGGACATCAGATGCAAATGCTGACCAATTAGAAGGCGCAACTTTCGCTTCCATTTTTGGGCTCATAAATGTATCTGTTTTTGTTTCAATGTGTTCAAATTCCACCGTTTGGTCGCTGTGATTTTGAATCAAATAAAAAGCTTGATTACCATGTTCGTTGAGGACTAGAAAATCTCGGTAAAAAACAAACCCAGTGGCTTCGCAGCCTCGTGGGAATATAGAAGAATGTTGGGGATGTGCCTGCTGATGCGCTTGCGGATGTGCCATGCTGAGATTTGTCAGACTAGCTATGAAAAGAGTAGCTAATTTTTTATAAAATGCCATAATTTAATTCTCAAGTAGTAAAAAATAATATGTGACTGCAGTTGCGGGTCTCATTGCGGGTTCTTATTTTAGTTGATTTCAAGATAAAGTCCAAGGTTTTGAGGAGTTTTTAGTGAGCATTCAAACCATTAATCCTGCAACAGAATCAATATTAGAAGCGTATCCTGTGATGACGCAATCTGCTATCGGACTTCAGATTGAAGCAGCGGAGAGTCGATTTCATCTCTGGAAACGCGTTGACTTGGACGTGCGTGCTAAGCTTTTATTGAGTTTAGCCAAATTATTGCGAAGCCAAGCAGCAGATTTTGCTGGGTTAATGGCTCAAGAAATGGGCAAACCTATTACCGCCGGAAAATTAGAAATTGAGAAATGTGCTTTGGTATGTGAGCATTATGCTCAGCACGGCGCCGATTATTTATTGCCTGAATATATTACGACTGAACACCACCGCGCCAAAGTTTGTTATCAACCGCAAGGGATTGTTTTTGCAGTCATGCCTTGGAATGTTCCATTTTGGCAAGTATTTCGATTCGCCGCACCCAATATTATGGCAGGCAATGTAGGTATCTTAAAACACGCACCCATCACAACTGGCGCTGGTTTAGCCATTGAGAAAGCGTTTTTGGATGCGGGATTTCCAGAGCATGTTTTTTCCACGATGGTGTTGACTAATGAACAAACAGCTAGTGTCATTGCCCATAAGTATATCAGTGGCGTGACGTTTACGGGCAGTGAGCAAACAGGCATGATCTTAGCTGCCTGCGCAGGGTCTCATCTGAAAAAAATAGTTGTGGAATTAGGTGGGAATGATCCTTACCTCATTTTAGAGGATGCTGAGCTGGATTGGGCTGCCCAAGTGGTGGTTGCATCACGCTTGAATAACAACGGTCAAACCTGTATTGCTGCGAAGCGGATCATCGTAGTATCGGATGTTGCGGATGCTTTGATTGAAAAAATATTGGCACTTGTTCAGACCTATCAGTATGGAGATCCTTTGGATCCGAATACAAAATTAGGGCCGATGGCCAGAGATGATCTGCGCTTACATGTCCATCAACAGGTCCGAGAGAGTATTGCCAAAGGAGCCATGTTGCGTCTCGGTGGCAATTTGCCTAAAGAGCGTGGATATTACTATCCGGCAACGGTGCTGACCCATGTACGGCCGGGTATGCCAGCGTTTGATGATGAGGTGTTTGGTCCCGTTTTTGCGATCACGCTCGCAGCTGATGAAGCGGATGCTATTCAATTGGCTAATCATAGTCGCTTTGGTTTGGGTGCAGCGGTTTTTACCCAAAACTTAGAACGGGGAGAACGCATTGCGACTGAGGAATTACAGGTTGGCCAGGCAGCAGTCAATAGTGCTGTGGCGTCTGATCCACGGTTGCCATTTGGTGGGACGAAGCATTCTGGCTTCGGTCGCGAATTGGCGCGAGAGGGTATACGAGAATTTATGAATATTAAAACAGTGGTTGTTAATCAATCCGAATGAACATGAAGATCTCATCGCCTTGCCGCGCGAGTTTGTGTACAATAAGGCTTTGGTAGTAACTACTTACCCTGAAGTAGAAATGAGCCTGTTTTCCTCATGGGGGTACGACTAGTTACCTTGGTGATAATTTGCAAGAGAATTCCATGTCTCATTTGTTTGAAGAAGAAAAAAATCTGATTATTAATGAAGTTGTGGTGCGGATTCAACAGAAGTTGCCCAAAATGAAGGCGGCTTTATGTAGCGAATTTGTACGACAGTTTTATCTCACTATGTCATTGGAAGATTTGAAAGAGTCGAGTATCGACGATTTGTTTGGGCTTGCCGTCAATTTTTGGGATTTGATGGAAGTTCGAAACTCTCATGCAATAAAAGTTAAAATTTATAACCCGAATAGGGAGCAGCATGGCTGGGAAAGTAGTCATACTGTCATTGAATTAATTTGCCAAGACATGTCGTTTTTGGTGGATTCTTTGCGAATTGTCTTAAAGCGCATGGGGATCAGTTTGTATTTGACAGTGCACATGGGAGGTATTCGCTTATTACGGGATGCCAATGATTGTGTGACAGCAGTACTACCACGTACAGAAGAACAAGTTCCTAATTTATTGATTGAAGCACCTATTTTAATGAAAATAGAGCGCCAAACCGATCCCAAAATTATTGCAAAATTAGAAGAGCAATTTCAGCAAGTCCTCACTGAAAATCGTGCAGTGATCGATGATTGGACCGCGATGCGTGAGCGAGTCTGTGCCATTGCTGATGAACTCCAAGATGCCCCATCGGCGCTTAACAAAGAAGATGTGACTGAAACCCAAGCCTTTTTGCATTGGTTGGAGGATCATCATTTTACCTTTATTGGTATGCAAGATTATGATTTAGTGCAGGAAAACAAAGAGACCCGGTTGAAAGCAATGCCTGGAACTGGCATGGGGATATTACGGGATGAGTTTAAGAAAACGAATCACGAACATATCGCATCGATTACTCAACAAGCGCATGAGTTGATGGCATCCTCACAAATTTTGATTATGTCAAAAACCGACACGTTATCCTGTATTCATCGCGATACTTATATGGATTATATTGGGATAAAACGCTTTGATAAGCAGGGACAGGTTATTGGTGAGCGTCGTATTTTAGGGTTATATACCTCGGTTGCTTATAATTCTAATCCAGTACAGATCCCATTTTTACGCCATAAACTGTCTGCAATTCTTCGGGACTCGCATTTGAACCCTCGGTCGCATGCTGGCAGAATTTTATTGAATATTATGGAGACGTTACCCAGAGATGACTTGATTCAATCTTCTGAAGCGGAATTGTTAAGCATCGGTATGGGTATATACTATATGCAAGAGCGTCGCCGGATTCGAATGTTTGCGCGCGTTGATGTGTATCATCGTTTTATTTCCTGCCTTGTGTACGTACCGAAAGATGTGTATAACGCGGATATTCGCAATGGTATGCAAACTGAGCTATTTTCAGCTTTTCATGCAACGGATATTTCTTTTACAACTTATTTTCCAGAATCATCCATCATGGCTCGTGTGCATTTTATGGTGAGGATTGATCCGAAACAACCCGTTAATTTTGATTTTAAAGCCATAGAAACCAAATTAGTGGAGACGGCTCGATCCTGGTTAGATGATTTGCATCAATTGCTCGTCAGTACGTATGGTACGGAGAAAGCCAATGCTTTATTTGCGCGCTATAAAGTAGCGATTCCCCCTGTGTACAAAGCCAGTTTCTCGCCGCGTACGGCCCTCATGGATATTTCGCATATCGAGCAGCTTTCACCAACGCAAGCCTTAAGTATGAGCTTTTATCGGAATGTGGATGATGTGAGCGGAAACTATCGGTTTAAATTATATCAACATGATGCCACGTTCCCATTGTCTGATGTGTTGCCTATTGTCGAAAATTTAGGAATGCGCGCCATTAGTGAGCGGCCTTATGTTTTGAAATTTGCAGACGGTAGCGTCACTTGGGTGAATGATTTTTCTTTGCATTATAAACATCCACAGCAACCCAATATTGATGAGATCAAAGATTTATTTCAGCAAGCTTTCGCGAGCACTTGGTTTGAAGAAATTGAAAATGATGGGTTTAATCAATTAGTACTGTTGGCAAGCATGCCATGTCGTCAAGTAGCGGTGTTGCGAATGTATGCCAAATATTTCAAGCAGATTGGGTTTACGTTTAGCCAGGAATACATCGAAAAAACGTTATTAGCGAATGCTTCTATTGCTAAAAAACTGTTCCAAATGTTCGAAGTCAAATTTAATCAAGGAGACGTAGAGGCGTATGGCGTGCTGAAACAGTCTGTGTTGGATGATTTGGAAAAAGTGACTAATTTGGATGAAGATAAAATTATTCGTCAATATGTTCAGGTTGTTAATGAAACATTGCGTACCAATTACTACCAAAAAGGCGCAGATGGTAAAAATAAATCTTATATTTCCATCAAATTAAATAGCAAGGGCATTCCTGGTATGCCACGTCCCTATCCTTTGTACGAAATATTTGTGTACTCAATACAGTTTGAGGCGGTGCATTTGCGTTCAAGTGCGGTTGCGCGCGGTGGCTTGCGTTGGTCAGATCGACGGGAAGATTTTCGTACTGAAGTCTTAGGTCTGATGAAAGCGCAGCAAGTAAAAAATGCAGTGATTGTTCCCAATGGCGCAAAAGGGGGCTTTGTGGTCAAACAACCGCCTGCCCTGCATGCGACACGCGAAGAAGTGCTGGCAGAGGGCGTACGTTGTTACCAACAATTTATTCGAGGTCTATTGGATATCACGGATAATTATGTGGATGGTGAGATTAAAAAGCCCTTGGATGTTATTTGTTATGATGCGAATGATCCCTATTTAGTCGTGGCGGCGGACAAAGGTACCGCTACGTTCTCTGATATTGCGAATGAAATTTCTCTGGAATACGGATTTTGGCTAGGAGATGCTTTTGCTTCGGGTGGTTCGCAAGGTTATGATCATAAAAAAATTGGCATAACAGCGCGGGGTGCTTGGGAATCGGTACATCGTCATTTTAACCAATTGGAATTGAATCCGGATACCACCGATTTTACTGTGATAGGCATTGGCGATATGTCAGGGGATGTTTTTGGTAATGGCATGCTTTTATCGCAACATATCAAATTGGTGGCGGCATTTAATCATATCCACCTATTTATTGATCCTTCGCCCAACGCTGCAGAAAGTTTTGTTGAACGTCAGCGTTTGTTTCATTTACCGCGCTCGACTTGGGAAGACTATGATCGAAAATTGATCTCTCAAGGAGGGGGTGTTTTTAATCGTTCGGCCAAATCGATTCCAGTTAGTCATGAGATGAAAGCTGTGTTTGGTCTAAAACAAGATGACATTGAACCCAACGAATTATTAAAAATAATCTTAAAAACCAAGGTGGATTTACTCTGGAGTGCTGGGATTGGTACCTTTGTAAAAGGGCGTACAGAGACTCATGCCGATGTAGGGGATCGCACCAATGATTTGATTCGGATTAATGGTAAACAAGTGCGCGCTCGTTCCGTGGTGGAAGGAGGGAATTTAGGATTTACTCAATTGGCGCGTGTGGAATATGCTTTGAGTGGTGGATTAATTTACACCGATTTTATTGATAATTCTGCTGGGGTAAGCTGTTCGGACAAAGAAGTCAATATCAAAATTTTATTGAATCATGTGATGAATGAAGGGGATTTTACCGAAAATCAACGCAATAAATTATTGAGTGAGATGACTGACGAAGTAGCGCATTTGGTATTACGCGAAAATTATTTGCAAACTCGCTCGATCAATTTATCGGTTTCGCAAGGATTACGCGCGCATGAGTTGAATATGCGGTGTATTAATGAATTACATCGCAGTGGTAAATTAGATCGCCATTTAGAATATCTGCCTGATGACAAACAAATGCTCGAACGTAAATCACAGGGGAAGGGCCTCACTAGTTCAGAAGTAGCCACTTTGATGTGTTATAACAAAATTCTTTTGAAAGAAGCCATTTTGGCTTCGGATGTGCCAGAAGATCCTTATCTTAAACAATTTTTGATTCGTGCATTTCCAGTTCCTTTGCAAAAAAAATATGCGGATGAAATGCAAAATCATCCGTTAAAGCGCGAAATTATTGCGACCGGGGTGAGCAATTTGGTGATCAATGAAATGGGATTTGGTTTTGTGTATCGTTTACAAAATGAAACGGGTTCCTCGATTCCAAGTATTGTGCGTGCGTATATTATTGCCAGAGACATTATCGATTTGAATTCTGTTCTACTGTCTCTTGAGGCACTAGATACGCAGATCAAAGCGGAAGATCAGATGATCGTGATGACGATTTATGTGCGGCTATTGCGTAGAATTGCCCGTTGGTTTTTGAATAGAAAGCGTAATCATCTCAATATAGAAAAATTGATTACGCAATACAAACCGTCTATTGAAGCGTTGCGTCAGACTTTGCCGGGTTGTTTGGGGGATACCTTCAAAGAGCGTTTTAATAGCCATTATGAAGAGTATCTCAAATTAAATATTCCTGACCCTTTGGCTTTGGAATTAACTCGGACCCGCGGATTGTTTGTAGCTATGGAAGTTTTGGAGATTGCGCAAGAAACCAAAATGAGTATAGCCGTGACAGCGGAGGCGTTTTATGGCATTGGCCAGTTTTTAGATTTAGGATGGTTACGCGAACAGATTATCGTGCATCCTACAGAAAATAATTGGGAAGCCTTGTCGCGAGAAGCCTTGCGGGATGATTTTGATTTACAACAAAGACAAGTGGTTTTGAGTATATTTAAGAGTAAGCCGAAAGAAGTTGCGTTTACAACGTATTTACCAGTGTGGGCAGCCCGCAATCAAGTGCAATTGGATCGCTGGACAGAAATGATGAATGCGCTAAAAACTGCAGAAAAACTGACGTTTACAATGTTTTTTGTTGCCGTGCGCGAGTTCATGGGGTTTGATACGCGCGTGGTACATTAGGCATAAAAGAATGAGTATTCTAGGGACGTCGTCCTGAGCACAGTGAAGGTTCTCAGTGGGTGCAACTCGCACGGGATCTTTTGCTGCGTTCGGGATGATTTTAGGTTACAGGGAATGAGGGATTATGAAGAAATATACTAAAGGATTAATAGGCTTACACTGGTTGATTGCGGCAGTGGTTATTTCGATGCTTTCAGTGAGCTTTTTTTTGGAGGATCTCCCTAAAATAATCAGGCCCACAGCCATCATGTTGCATAAATCATTTGGATTGACTATTTTGTTGCTGATGGTGATCCGCTTGGTCTGGGTGCGCAGAGTAGGAAGACCGGCACTGCCCCTTACGATGCCGCGCTGGGAAATTTGGTTAGCCAGAGGTGTGCAAGGCGCTTTATACGTATTCCTAATTGCTATGGCCATGTCTGGATGGACCATGTCTGTTCTGTCGGATCATACTCCCGTTTGGTTTGGGCTTTTTCGGGTACCATTACCCGGTGTTCCACATAATGCAGTCTGGGCTGAGCTCTTTTTTCAAGGCCACCAAATTATTGCATGGATAGTGATCGGTTTGGTCGGTTTACACGTAGCCGGCGCGCTAAAACATGCTATAATCGACAAAGATAAAGTAATGGAAAGCATGCTACCTTAATAAGGTAGGTTGGGCCAAGACCCAACTCCCCCAAAGGGCCGTTAGCTCAGCTGGTAGAGCAGGAGACTCTTAATCTCTTGGTCGTAAGTTCGATCCTTACACGGCCCACCATTTTTTTGATTTTCTTCTTAAATATAACAACCTAGGGCGTGTCATCAATTAGTTTTTCGAAGCGAAAATTGAGATAATTTGCTCAAATTATCTCGGTTTGCAGCCGAAAATACTAATTGATGACACGCCCTAGATATCCAGGTAAGAATTCCAAAGTGGAATCCAAGATCGACTCGATATTAAAGCGCAGCACGGTAGATTAAAAAAACTGCAGCAGAGCCATATCAACGGAGCCTGACCCATTGATTTCGCTAATTTTCTACGCAGTTATTCAATAGTATCTCAAGTGGCTAAAGCAAATCTTAAGTCTTGTTCAATTTTATTTTTTTCTTGTTGTAATAATTTTGTTTTAGTGACATCCGTGAACGTGATGACAACCCCAGTGACGTTTTGGCTTTGTATGGAATGGTAGGGCACTATTTTTAGTAGATACCAATAATAGGCAAGCGTATTGTTTTAGTCACAAATGGGGTAGACGCTCATTTTGACGCTTTGTTCTTTACCATAATGTGAAGAGAGCCTGATATGGTTATATACCACAGGAACTAATTTTAGTTTGACCTGATATAATGCTGCGATTAATACCGCCTTTAATTCATCAATAATGATTTTGGGTAAAACTAAGGTAGGGATTCCTTCGGGTAGCATGATGAGATCGCGTGCTTTACCAATACTATGATGGACGATATACGCTGTATCAATAACAAATCCGGCAGAAACAACCTCTTGTAAAATGTATTATAAGCGAATAAAGGTAAAGAACCCGGGGGATTAAGCGTAGGTGTAGTAGAAGGCAAGTCTGTAGCAAAAAATTTGTGAAATGTCGTGGTCGAAATTTGGGGTAATTCACTGGGTTTGATTTTTTTAAAGATTTTCCAGGTTTGATTGTGGGTGATGAGATCGAGTTTTAACGATGCCAATCCTTCACTGGGACCTAGAAATAAAAAACCACCGACATTTAAACTAAATCTCAATAGATCAATTACCCGTCTTGGTATTCTAATTCATTAATGGGCATGGGGTGTGATGTGCCATTTATTTTTTTTAATACAAAACAATTACCTGCAATGTGCGCTTCAAATGTGGCTGGAATTAAATAAATAACGCCACCTTGCAGGGGCATTTTATTTTTAGCAGTTTCAATAGGCATGGACGTGTTTTGGGCCAGTAATTCACTCATCATGCTATTAAAATCGGGTGATAAATTTTGAACAATGATGAAAGCTAGCTCATTGGTTTTCGGCATGCAGCTAAATAATTCTTATAAAGCTTCGAATCCCCCTGCAGAGGTGCCGATTCCAATAATGTATTTGGGGGTAGGGTACATGATACTGTCTCTGTAAAGTCGCTAAGACTTATGATCTACGTCAAAGCAGAGATTCTAACCTGGTTTCCTAATGCAGTCTATTGGGCTCACATGGTTTGTAACAAACCTGATAACTCATCTGCATGATCTTCTTCATCTTTCAAGATCTCTTCTAACATTCTTCTTGTCGTGCTGTCGTGTAACCCAAACCATTGGATCAAATTGCGGTATACCATGATGGCAATGCGTTCTGCGACCAAATCTTCTTCAATTAATTTGAGCAAGTCGGTGCCAGAGCCATATTCGGTTGTGGTCCGTATCCCTACCGTCATGGGATTAAAATCGGGATCGCCGCCCAGTTGATTGATGCGCTCAGCAATCATCATCATATGTCTTTCTTCGTCTTGAGCATGCTCGAGAAACTCTGCAGCCACTTGAGGAAAATTAATGCCTTTGGCAATAATTTGATGATGGCGATAACGGAGTACACACATGATTTCAGTGGCCAAAGCATCATTGAGATGCTGGATGGCTTCTGGAAGATTGAGTGAATAATCTTCTGTCACTGCGCCGTTTTCTATGAATTTTTTGGCTTGAATTTTTACCGAATCAAGATTATATAAAGTATTGTGGTGACCGTTATGTTTTTTCATCATCCATCCTTGGTTTTTTATATGCAAGTAAATATATTATAGACATAGTTAGCAGTAATGGTGATTTTTTTGAGACTAGTAGGTAACTACTCACTCCTTAAGGATGCTAAGGGCTCTAGTTGTGCGGCGCGATAGGCGGGATAGCTCAGCAATCCCCTCGTTCTTCATCGAGAAAACGAAAAAATTTCTGATCGGCAAATCCCCTATCAGCAAGCAATATAACCTTGGTACCAGTTGGTAAAACCGTTTTCAAACGAGTGAGCAACTGGTCTTCATAACGTGCTCGATTGTGTTTAAGC
>CAIRCS010000200.1 GCA_903877115.1 uncultured Legionella sp. | reverse complement strand
GCGATTTTTTCTGATATTTGAAAAAATGACACATCGATGCTCAAAAATGATGTCAATATGTTTAAGAAAATATGTTTAAGAAAAAATTTCTCTCATACCCATTTGACGCGCAGCAGCATATGGGTATGAGCAGTTACGAAAATGCTTAAAGATACGATAAATATAACCATTCCTGATGAATTACCTCGCCTAAAAGCAGCTCACGAAATTGGTAACTGGAAAACTGTTGCTGATATAGCTCATAAATTGAAGGGAGGTTTTTTATCCATTAGTCTGAATCGCGCCGCAACCGCTTGTAAATATTTAGAACGCTATCATAAAGCAGGAAAGACAGAGTTATTAGAAATGTTATACCAACAAGTCATCAAAATATTAGAAATCACCTCAAAAAGTCTTAAATCCCTTACAAAATGATTAACGGATCTAACTCTAGATAGCAACCCAATCAAAATTATGGCAGACTTATAACCATTAAAACAGCAGGAAAAAACCATGTCGCAACATGAAGTAATGGAATATGACGTCGTGATTGTGGGCGCGGGTCCCGCAGGACTCAGTGCCGCAATTCGCTTAAAACAATTAGCTCAGGAACGCAACCAAAATATAAGCATTTGTATTTTGGAAAAAGGCGCACAGGTCGGCGCACATATTCTTTCTGGTGCAGTACTGGAACCGAAAACCTTGCAAAGCCTGTTGCCAGACACTTGGCAAACAGCCCCCCTCTCTACCCCTGTAACTCGCGATTCGTTGTTTTATTTAAGCGAAAACCGTGCTTGGCGTTTGCCAACGCCCCAGCCTATGAGTAATCAGGGCAATTACATTATTTCTTTGGGAGAGCTGTGCCAATTTTTAGCACGGCAGGCTGAAAAATTAGGCTGCGAAATTTATCCTGGATTCGCTGCAGCAAAAATCCTGTTTGATGATCAACATCAAGTCATTGGCGTTGCAACAGGTGATTTAGGGATTGATAAACATGGTGCCCGGACCACGAATTACCAAGCAGGCATGCATTTAAAAGCCAAACAAACATTTTTTGCAGAAGGTTGTCGCGGTCAACTCAGTCAAGAATTAATGCATGGCTTTCACCTCCGGCGTGAATGCGATCCTCAAACTTATGCGCTAGGTTTAAAAGAAATTTGGACGATTCCTAAAGCACAACATCGTTTAGGGGAAGTCATACACACGGTTGGGTGGCCGCTCAATCAATCAACATACGGCGGATCATTTATTTATCACCTAGCCGAGGAGAAAGTAGCCTTGGGATTGGTGATCGGCCTAGACTATAAAAACCCTTGGTTAAACCCTTTTGGTGAATTACAACGCTTTAAAACCCATCCCATGCTGAAGGCTTTACTCCAAAATGGGGAAAGAATTGCGTATGGTGCTCGTGCTTTAAACGAAGGTGGCTGGCAATCGATGCCCAAATTAACGTTTCCCGGGGGCATGCTCATCGGGGATGGCGCAGGATTTTTAAATGTTCCCAAAATCAAAGGGATACATACTGCGATGCAATCTGGCATTGTAGCCGCTGAAACATGTTTTGATTTGTTGCATACTAAAAACACTCAGATTTTAGAAAACGTAGACTATGAACCGGCCATCAAATCCTCTTGGGTGGGAGAAGAATTATATAAAGTTAGAAACATCCGGCCTGGATTTCGTTTAGGATTATGGGGCGGGTTAGCCGTCGCCGCATTTGAGACCTACCTCAGCCACGGAAAAACTCCTTGGACTCTGCACAATCATGCGGATCATAAAGGACTTAAATCCGCAAAAAAATCAACCAAGATTCATTATCCGCCGCCAGATGGCGTATTTTCTTATGATATATTGTCTTCGGTCTATTTATCTAATACGTTCCATGAAGAAGACCAACCCTGTCATTTAAAATTAAAAGATCGTTCGTTAGCCATATCGGTCAACTACTACCGGTATGCATCCCCTGAAACCCGTTACTGCCCTGCTGGCGTGTATGAGATAGTCAATGGTCCGCATGGTTTAAACTTACAAATTAATGCTCAAAACTGTATTCATTGTAAAACTTGTGACATAAAAGATCCGAAGAAAAATATTCTATGGACGGCGCCAGAAGGCGGTGGTGGTCCTAATTATGTTGGCATGTAGCATGACCACTTAGTCATTATTTTTTTTGACCTGGACGCGGAGTACTCAGTTTTTTTTTTCTGCGTCGATCGAATTTTCTTCTGCGTCATCCGCTCTTTTTTTTGTAGCCAAAGCAATTTTTCTATGTTGCTCGCCCGTCAGACTGATGTCACCCTGCGGCCCTTGAAATGGTTGTTGGTTATTATCATATTGTTCTGCCAACTTCTTATACGTTTTCTCCCATTCTTCTTTGGGGATTTCTTTTTTAAAAAAACTCATCATCTGCTCCTATAGAAACGACTATTCCTCACACACACACACCCTGTATCAAACCATAACGAAATTTATCGGTACCAGGAAACACTTGATCTATATAAGTATGGGGCGCCTGTTTATTTTCTGCCATAATAATTAAACGTTTTTGGATCAGTTGATCAACGGTTGCCGCCTCTTCCTGCACCAATTAGGAGTACAATTCAGGTTTGACAGACCCAGGCTCTAACAATAAAGGTTTGTAACTGTCTGTATTAATTTTAGCAACATTCTTCCAATCTATCCCGACATCTGCAGCAGACGCCATAATATTGGCCACACTTGTACCCTTACCTGATGCCGGCCCCCCATTCACCATAAAGGTATAACGGGCATTATGATCCGGGATAATCAGAGGTTTTAAATCCGTGCGAGCATCAATCTGTTTTTATACCAAAGACGCTATAATGACTTGTGTTTTTTCAGCAAACAAAATATCAGTACTGCGTGCTAACATAGCATGCTTTGCAGTATAGCCCGTTATGTATTGTCCAAATTTTGCCGGGCAACTTTTGATCTTATCGCATATTTCAATTATTTTTTTACCATCTTCTTCTGCGCGAATATCTTCACCCGCTAAATATCTAGTAATTAAATCGTCACAATGAATTTGAAGAGATACCCTTTGTATCTCAAGTGAAAACGTCTTTAATTCATCCAAAGCCGCATCAGATATTTCACTTACGGTCTTTTGCATCTCTTTTTCATCAGACAATTGCAGTTGAGTAGAAACAGCTGCTATCGATTCATGCAAAATCATCCGCTCAGGTCGATAAGCAACATATTCTTTAGGCGGTATTCTTTCATCAATCTCGTGCAACTCAGCTAATTCCATGCTGTCTCTGTAAAACACCCAATTATAATCTAAAACAGTGTAATGCAGGTCTTCTAGCAAAATATTATCGACCGTTGGCTGTTTGGTCAACGCCTGTATCATATTTACGGTAGATATATTAAACTTCCTGTATTGAATAAAATTCACACACTTTACACAAAGTATATGCCATAAAAAAATTATGCTTTTTTTAGATCATGAAATTTAAATAACAATCATAATGAGATATGAAAATCGGAGAAAAGGGTCGCTAGCATGTAGTGTTTTTTTAACCAGAAAAAATCAGGATCCAGCATTCCCGTGACAATGTTTCCACTTTTTTGAGCTGCCGCAGGGGCAAGGTGTATTTCTTGAGATAGAAACTTGGGGTTTTTCTGTTTGTGAATCGTCAGGCTTTCTACCATCCACATAAAACCATCGTCCTTCCGTAAACAAAAATTCGCTGATCTCATGCATATGAGACAATTTTTTGCTATCTACAAAACTCGCGATAAACTCTACTTGGCCCTGAGTTGGGGAGAGTTGCGTAGCAGATAAGACCCTTAGTTTTATCCAGATGACGCGTTCTGCCCATAGTTTTGCAGTCATGGTATCAAAACCAAGACTGGCTTTTCCCCGCATTGTAGATTGAATATAATCAATATTTGCTAATGAATAGGCTGAATAGCGCGAACGCATCAATGCTTCTGGGGTATCAGGTAGTTTGGTACCAAGATGGTAAGGTTCACAGCATTGCGCATAGGCTTTGTCTGAACAACAATCACATTTCTTCATTATTTTGACCCAACTTATCTATACACTATTCTTCTTGACGCCCGGCGAAACGTCAGGTTTGAGTGCATCATGAAAAGTGCTACAAAAGTTACGACTCAAGTACTTCTAGAAACTCACTGTATCCGCCCTTAAAATCTTGGATTTTACCAGTAGGCGGGAAATACAAAATGCGTGTCGCAAATTTTTCGATAAAATGTCGATTATGACTCACCACTAACAATGTTCCAGTAAACGCAACCAAAGCATCAGCTAAGGCTTCGATGGTTTCTAGATCCATGTGATTGGTGGGTTCGTCTAAAATCAATACATTGGGGGCTTCCAAAATCACTTTAGCCATCAATAAACGTGCTGCTTCACCGCCACTGAGTGCCAAAATGTTTTTATCCACCTCGTCTTTGGTCAATAACATTTGCCCCAAAGCTTTGCGTATTTTCTGTTCAGTTACCCCCTCAACTTCCGAAGAAATCCAAGATAAGACCGTCTGAGATTCATTCAAAAGATCGTGGTGATCCTGAGAAAAATAACTGATACGCATCTCAGGTCCCCAAGTGACTTGACCATGATCAGGTGACAATTTAGAGAGCATTATTTTTAATAACGTAGATTTACCGCGTCCATTTGCACCTACTATCGCCATTTTGTCATGGCGATTAAGCGTGAAACGCAAATCTTTAAATAGTAGACGCTCTTGAAAGGATTTTCCAAGACCTTCTACGGTACACACCAATTTGACAGATGGTTTCTTGGGCACTAAATGAAAACTGGGGGCGATACGAGAGCTATGTAAAATATCTGGTAATTCAATTTTTTCCATCATTTTGATTCGCGATCGCGCTTGCGCCGCTTTAGAGGCTTTGGCTTTGAACCGATCCACAAATTTTTGCATATGAGCCAATTTGTCTTCGGCCTTCTGGCGCTCTACCATTTTCTGGGTTTGCAGCAAGCTTTTTTCTGCTAAAAATTTGGCATAATTCCCAGAGTATGGGCGGATTTCACCAAAATCAATATCTAAAATAACATCAGCCAAATGATTAATAAAATCCATGTCATGCGAAATAAAAATCAATAAGCCATTATAATCATTGGCTAAAAAGGTTTCTAACCAACGGATAGATTCAATATCCAAGTGATTGGTAGGTTCATCCAAGAGTAAAATGCTGGGATTTTGGAACAAAGCCTGTGCCAGCAACACCCTTAATTTATACCCACCGGACAAAGCACTAAGGGGTTTATCATGCTGGGACAGAGGAATGCCCAAACCTATCAAGATTTTCTCTACCTCTGATGGGGCCGAGTAACCGCCCTCTTGATAAATCACATGCTCCAATTCCGCAAAACGCATACCTTGAGCTTCGGTCCAAGGATCTACGAGCAACAAAGTATCTCTTTCTTTCATCGCCGCTGCCAGTTGCGCCCGGCCTTCTAATACAATGTCTCGAAGCAACGTATGCTCATAGCGAAATTGATCTTGTTTCAACCAACCAATCGTCGCATCTTTGGGTTTGATGATTTCGCCAGAACTGGGTTCGTCTTCTTGAGTAATTAATTTAAATAGAGTAGATTTTCCACAACCATTTGCTCCGACCAAAGCATACGCTTTTTGGGAGTTTAGAATGAGATCTACGTCATAGAACAATAGTTTTTGTCCAAAGGCGATGCTCAATTGATTTAAAGTGATCATTTAATGAATCCGTGCCCACCTCGTATTTAAATACGAGGTGGGGACATAAAAGAATATTTCAAAAAGAAGTTTGTGGTTATTCGTCAGTTAGGCGGAAATACTTGGTACCAAAATACCGTTGTAACTTCTTCCGTATCGTGCCTCGACTTATACCCAACATCTTCGCAGCTTGTAACTGATTGCCACGTCGTTTTTCCATCACAGCCTGCAACAATGGTGGCTCTACTTCCGATAGAATCATATCGTATAAATCAGTAATCGATTTCGTTTTATTTTCAGCTAGAAAGCGCGTTACCAGACCATAAACCAAATCTTGTAGGCCTTGATCTTGGGTAGTATTCTCAATATAGCTCTCTGTTTCATTAACAGCCATGTTCAATATCCTTATATTAGTTAATCAAAACTTTTGTTCCTTGCCTTCTTACACTTCATCATGTTCATGAATTGCAAGATTAATTGTACATGAAGCCTAATTGATACGCTATAGGGAAAACCGTATTTTTTATTAACATACTCACATTTCGCAGCAAGAAGATGATAAATTTTAAATAACCCGAGTTGGCCATATAAAGTACAGTATTTTTCACAACCCTTTGATTGTCTTTTTCAATCTATTTGTGTACACTCCTGCGCATTAATATACATGCATATGGATTTGTGTTGTTATACTAAAAGCAGATGATGTTCGTGGTCAAGTC
>CAIRCS010000199.1 GCA_903877115.1 uncultured Legionella sp. | reverse complement strand
GCGATTTTTTCTGATATTTGAAAAAATGACACATCGATGCTCAAAAATGATGTCAATATGTTTAAGAAAATATGTTTAAGAAAAAATTTCTCTCATACCCATTTGACGCGCAGCAGCATATGGGTATGAGCAGTTACGAAAGGGATTAATAAACGAGCCATTTCTAAATTAATTGAATGCTCACCTTCAACTCTCTACAAATGGTTGAAGCGACGACGTATTTTTATTGCGTGATTTCATTATTTATGCGACCAGTCACAATCTGATATTTTAGTCAAAGCCCCGCCCGTTTGTCCTGTTGATTATATTGCTTGCTTGATACATAACATGCCCATTAATTTTACATGAAAATCCATTGAGTCATTAATGATAACAACTGACAATACAGATCTAGAAACATCAGTTACCAAACAATATATTCAGAATTTCCATGGTGATCTCAAGTTGATAGTCGACACGTTTGAGCATTATGGAGTGGACATTAAGGATTATCTCGATCCAGCGTTTCAAGAATTTTCAGAGGATATTAAAAAATTACGAGGCAATCAACTCAATAACCTTATCGGCAGCATGCTTGCTTGTGCAGGAAGCCTTTTTGCTTTTTCCATGAATGGTGCAATTGCAGCCCAGTGTACTTCATTGCCATTGATTATACGTGCCACTGTAGCTTCTTCACCATTGTTAGTAGGTGGATTTTTGCGTGTTTTTTCCGCTTATCAAGCAGACCAAGGTCGAGGAAAAGAAAATATTTTGCAATTGCTAGGTTTAAGCGTGCTTGGGATGATGGGTAATATCATGATTTTGCGTTTGATGATAAAAAACGAAGATTTATCCACCATTACGCCAGAGCATTGTTGGCCGTTGATCGTGTCAGGTATATTCATCGGTCTTGGATTGGGCACTTATGCATCAGGTATGACATTGGGTGCACGTACCGCAGCTAATAATTCAATTGACTTGTGGCATGATAATCTACAAGAAGTCTCTGATATTTTGAAGAAGGCACTTGTCGAAAAAGGACTGATTCTTCCTTCCAAAATTATTAAAATTCAGCCGGGCATAACGTCAAAAGCAATATCGTTTATTTTACGTAAACATGCCGCCATTTATTCAGCAATCATTGCAATCATTGCAGGCATTGCTAATACGTCGCCAAGCATTCCGATTACGATCAATGCCTATGCTGACACGTTGGAATTGAGTAACAGCATGAGAACAGCTTTGTTTGCCGGGATTCAGCTCATGGCTATGACAGGAATTTATCTGCTCCTCAATAACCCAATGTACGATCAATTACTAAATAATAATAAGCAACTGACCTCTGAGCAAGCAAAAAAAATAGCAACATATGGTGGACAGGCGCTATTTGCTAGTGGTTTGACATTGTATGATGAGATCAAACAATTAACCCCTGATGATATGAAAGAACTTTGGTCCGCTGTCGTACTTTATTCTGCGTCATATGGTGTGCTTACGTCGATCACCACCACTGGGGTATTTACCATGATGTCAAGATGCGTGCCTCGTGTCGATGCCTCTTTAACTATCGCACGTGCTATCACCGTTTCCTCTTTATTTCGTGCGATTCCGTTAATCAATACATCTTTAACACCTACTCAGCTTAATCAGGGATCGTTATTGATCATGAGCATAGCTTTAGGACTTTATGCTTGCGTGGATAAAAAAAATATTCCAGAAAGTATGACGTATATTTATGCTGCATTCTGTGGTGTCGTATGCTTTGCGGTAGTAGCACGTCTCGTTGAAAAGACTCCTAATAAAGTGGGTCTTGTGACAGGTGCCTCCAGTGGAGTTGGAGCCTTTGTAGGGTTCCCATTGAGTTTAATGATGGCGTGGTTGCAAGAGTATAATCCGACTGAAGGTGTATGTCCAAGCGACGTACCACATGAAACGATGTCATTGCAATTATTATTACCAGCGATTGTATCAGCAATGGCATTATTATCTTTGCTTACCCCTGCTATCAAACAATTTACCTTCTCTCTTAGACATCACTTTACTACGTTTAAGCCGGCACCAAAGAAAGTACCGTTAGAAGATAGCGCTGGTAACAATATTGAGTTACAGCAGTCTGAAGAGTTCACTATTTGACACTTCAGCCCAAAAGATCATCTTGATACTAAGGAGACAATTTCGCGGGTATTCTTAAAAGACCCCAATATATTTCATCACGAGGTTCCGAATTTCCAGAACAAACAATACAAAATTTTATAATTCAAATGCAAGCGTATAAGCTGAATACGAATAAAATCCCTATTATTTCAGATCAAGATTTAGCCCGCCTTCCTTCCCGAACATGCTATTGTTTGGTGAAGATGAGGTCATTTATGATTTAGAGAAAGTTGCTTCACGGATTCGATCAGTTGCTCCATTTATTACAATATTGGCGGGGGCCGGGCCTCTATTCAGCGCCTTGCAATGCTCACTCCAACATGACGTTTCTTCAGATGTCAAAAAACCGTAGCGAATAGATACAATTGCATTATCTAATAGCTTCTATAGTGCTTGTAGCTAATAAAAGTAGGCTATTGATTATTCTTCTAAACATGCCCATTATAGCATAATTGTGGTTTATTTTAATATTATTATCATAATTGATAACAGATTGTTTATTAATTTGCAATAGAGAGTCTAATTGATGACACGTTCTGGTCAATTAAAAAATAAAAGACGGTATAGGAGATATTATGAAGTATTGGTTAATGAAGTCTGAGCCATCTTGTTTTAGCATTGATGATTTAAGTCAGGCGCCCAAAAAAACATCTTGCTGGGATGGCGTGCGTAATTATCAGGCACGTAATTTTATGCGTGATGAGATGCGTGTGGGTGATTTGGTCTTTTTTTATCACTCAAACTGCCAACCACCTGGTATTGTAGGTATTGCAGAAGTGGTGCGCGCTGCTTATCCTGATTTTACGGCATGGGATCCGGACTCTGAGCACCCTGATATGAAGAGCACCCCAGATAAACCACGTTGGTTTATGGTCGACATTCAATTTCGCCAAAAATTTGCGCATTTTCTTGCTTTAGATGCATTGAAGCATCATCCAGAACTGAGTAAGATGCCCTTATTGCGCAAGGGAAATCGTTTGTCGGTTTTGCCGGTGAGTTCTGAGGAGTGGGAGTTTATTGTGCAGCTGGCATGTTGAGAAAGCTATCACTTTATGGTTGCTTTTTTGTTTGATAATTTGGGGATTAATTTAACTAATGGCTCGATTAAATGTGCGCCGAAATGTTTGCAATCCTGATTAGTCCAATCTTCGCCAGTAATGAGTTCTTTATTCGGCATTTCAAGCACCAATGACAAACAGTTTAGGTGTTCAGCAAAAAAAGTTTTTGCCATATTAAGATTGGGATGGCCTGGAAGATCGGGTGTATATTGGGATTCTTTTTGTAAATAGGGACTTACCGCGATATACGCATCCAAAAACTCACCCTCTATGCTCAGCATTTCAGGATTATAGGCACAACCAAGGCCACGCCCATTTGGAAAAACATAGGGATGGGTTTCATCGCCATGGATATCAAAAAAAGCAGAAACCCCTGTTTGTAACATCGCTTGTCGGACATAGAAAACTTCCGGGGCCGTATCTTGATTGTTGAAGATATTCCATTGTCGATTTAAATCTTTCCCAGCTGCATTGGTGCGCAAATTGCCATGATACGTCCCATCAGGGTTCATGTTGGGAACAATATATAATACCGCACTATCTAATAACGCTGATAAATTCTCTCCTGATGCCAAGCGTTCAATCAATCCTTCCACGTACCATTCAGCCATGGTTTCGCCGGGATGTTGGCGTGCGATAAGCCAAATGTTTTTTTTATCAGGCCCAGGTGCGCCGATGGTTAATAGGGTGATATCACGTCCTTCAACAGATTTCCCAAGGCTTGAAACAATCGCATTTGGAATTTTTTTGGCTTGCTCAATTAATTGTAGATGTCTTGCATAAGGATAGGGCGGGAAGTAAGCTATTTGCATGTCATGACTGATCAATTTTCCTTGAATAGTCAGTATCCCTTCTTTTTGATCAAATCTAGTGTCTAAACGAGACCAAGTTTTACCATCTGAAGAAGCGGTAGCTCTGTATGCTCCCGTATCATTCCATTTTGGATATGAGGCTGAGCCTGCATTCTCAATGGCTAAAAAAAAGGCTTCGCCCGGCTTGCCGTTAATAACAAAATTGAACCATTGATAATTGGTTGCATGGTTGTCAGGGCGAATTTTCAAACGAATATTTTTTGAATTTTCGGCATTGATTACTTCTATATTACCGCTATCTTTTGGAGTATTGATTCGCATAGTTTCCTGGTTTTCTGCAACTATTGGGTTAGAAAACACTAAAAATGCCGTTAAAAGCGCTGTTTTTGTGTGGCTTGCGATGTTAATCAAAGTTTAATCTTATTAATTTAGTGGGGTAAGAATGATTGGTTTGGCGGAGAGACAGGGATTCGAACCCTGGGAAGGTTGCCCTTCAACGGTTTTCAAGACCGCCGCAATCGACCACTCTGCCATCTCTCCGTTTCGGATTTTATAACAGAGCGCCAGTTCTTGTAAACACTTTTAGTACCTATATTTCTTGCGAACGATCGAAAGGTTTTTTGGGTTTGCTATGGTAGTTGTCTTGATACACGGTTAATGCATCATTGGCCGCATCGTTTAAATGCAAAGCCAAGTCTGAATAATATACAACGGCCAATGCTTCCTTAGCATGCGGAGCTTGTGGATAGGTTTTGAGGTAATAGCTAGCGCGTTCTTCAGCGGCCACATACATTTTGCGGTTATAGTAGTAATAGGCGGCATTCAATTCGCGTTGTGCAAAGGAGTTGCGTAAAAAAATCATATGTTGCAAAGCGTTGGGTCGGTAGGGGCTATCAGGAAATTTTTGAACCAATGACGCAAAATCTGAATAAGCTTGTGCTTGTGTGCCTGGATCGCGCTTGGAAATATTCAAAGGGAGAATATTGGCCACGACCCCTCGTGTTTGATTGAAATTAGCCATTCCTTTCATATAATAGGCGTAATCAATAGCAGGGGATCGCGGATAAAGGTGAATAAACCGTTCTGCACTTGCTGCACAAGAAGCATAATCTTCCTTTTTATAATATGCATAAATTAAATCAATACCTGCTTGCTCTGCTTTATCATTAAAAGGATATAGGGTATCCAATGCTTCTAACCGTTTAATGGCCTCAGTATATTGATGTTTGGTCAATTTCTGTTTGGCTTCAGTGTATATCTGTTGCGCGTTCATATCTTTATAGGGGCTGTCATCATCCTCATCCGAATGTCCCCATAAATGTTTGCAACCACTTAAAGGAAACAGAGAAAACACTATAACTAATAGCAGGGCGATTCGTTTCATGTCGGTTTATCCATTATGCGTCACAAGCAACGGCTGCATGCGCACTATTTTTGGGTTGAGCAGGTTGAGAAACTAATTCAGCTGTTATGCTATTACATAAGCCACGTAATTCTCCTGCTAATAAGGTAATTCTGGCATCACGTTGCAGTTCTTCGCCATCCATGTCAGCGATCTGATGGAGTTCATCCTGCAGATAATCTAAACATTTAATCCGTTTTAGACTTAAGGCTTGAGTCAATGTAAATTGAATTCGCTCATCCCATATTAAAGAAAGCTCTGTTGCAGAAAATCCTTGTGCAAGCAGCGATTGAATTTCGTTAAGCTCGCCTCCTTTACAGGCAAAGCGTTTTTTTTCATTGTCCAGAGACGACAAGATACAGTCAGAAGCAAGTGAAAAATTGGGGGGTAAATCATTGGGGTGGTTGATCCAATCATTAAACCGTAATGCCAAATTGTCAGGAGATCCGACTGGATCGATCTGAATGTCTGGAATGGATTTGCGTAATAAAGCCAGTAATTGTGAGGCTTGATTGACACTGCTGGTATTGAGTATCAAGCGTTGTTCTACGGTATCAAACAGTGCATATAATTTTTTTTGTAGACAAAATGCCTTGGGCAATAATTCGAATTCAATATCTTCAGCCAAATGAGCACGTTCAGAACGTTTGACGGCAAAGCCTCGTTCTGTTTCCAATGCTTTGATTTTTTCAGTAAGATGCCGTTGAACGACACTCCGTGGTAGGATACGTTCTTCTTTTCCCAAACATACCATAATACAGCCAGCCACTTCGTGAATTAATTCTTGCTCAAAAGGTGGAATCCAACCAAACGTAAAACGTGCATGCGGTGGACAAGGCTTCAAACGCTCTTGTTCCATGGCCTGGATTTGGGAAAACATTTGTTTGGATTGATACGAATAAATTAAGACATTATTAAACCACATGCTAATACCTACGTGCTACGAAATTCAAATGTGCATAGCATACTCTGAGATGCGTGGAATTAAAAGTATATCTGTAACATCCCCGGGCAACCGCATCTTGTGCCTTATGTTTGAATATATCGGCCGAATGATCCGCACAGCATTATTGGAGATCAATTATTTCACGGTGATTTTGAGCCATCTACTGCGCCTAAGAAATATGAACCAGATGCCTTATCGGACATTAGATAAGAACTAACAAGCCCGCTCTATACATATAATGGGGTGCTTGACACTCAATACACGTATACTAAACTTAAACTACACAGCAATATGGTAACCGCCCACAGGATTGGGGATTGGTTTATTAAATGCCTAATTAAGGAAAAATATATCATGAATGACGATGATAAAAAGACACAAAGAGATGATGCAGGCAACCTGATCAATGCAAAGACGAAGAAAAAAATAGACGCTGACGGTAACGAGCCTGATGATGAAGTGCCTCATAAGGCTTCAGACAAAGCCGTCAACTCCCCCACGGATGTTATTACTAATGCATTGTATGGGCTTCATGAAGAGAATGAGGCAAAGGTAGAAGCAGCAGCAAGAGCAGCAGCAAGAGCAGCAGCAAGAGCAACAAGAGCAGAAAATGCGGCTGCAGGCATGCGACCTAAGCTTGAACCAATCAGTAAAACATCTACATCTGGCCGGATTGATGGAGGGATACCGAGCGACACGTCTGACGCAGCTCCTGCCAGTAGCGGCCCATGCACCCCATTCAGCACCAATCCTTTTAGGAAAAAGCCGGAACCCAAGTGATTATTTCGAGCTTTGGTCGACACGCTACTCTCTGAAGATAATGCCGTTCAGATATGAGGCGATCTTGTCCTGGTAACATGCCAAGCGTAAGTCCTATCTATTTACAAGCTAATGGCACTAAGTTAAAAGAAAAACACGGATCGGTAAATTTTTCTTAACTTAGTGCCATTTATTTATATGCCATATAGTGCTGATAATTCATCTGGTTCATGCCTCTCAGGAGGCGCAGAAGGTTTAAAATCACCTTGAAATAATTTATCTCCAATAATGCGGTGTGGATCATTGGTATGTTGATAGGTGAGTCCTGCAATTGCAGCCGCTAACACACAAGCCAGCGCTATGTAGGGTAAAGCACAGCCTATTGCTAGTGTGCTCACTGCGATAGCTGTGGCTAAGGTATAACCTACTATTGTATGTTTTTGATGCTTTTGCATGATAATATTACATTCTGTTTTCAGTCTTGATTCAAACTCTTCTTTATTTGGAATCTTTCCATTGACGTATTGGGTCGTTAACATTAACGCGTTCGCAATGTGATCCAAGGTTTGTTGGTTATGGATTCCAGGGATTAGCTCGTTAGTAGTTGTGACGACAGCATTGATAGTTTTCGTTAAATCCTGGCGATTATTGGTTAAGCTTGAGATAGTCCTTATTGCATGGTTCATATAATCCATGCTTAATGGTGCAAAATGAGGTTTAGATTGAAAAAAAATCATGTATTTTTGCATCAATTGAGAGCATTCTATTGCTATGGAATCATCGTCTTTCATAAATATCTCGGTTTTTTTATGAACCTGTATTGTATATAAAATAATCTGCATTGTCAATATTTGTCCTACAAGAGGGGTGTGCATTGCATGCTAAGGGCTATAAAATAGTGGTAATTGACTATGGGTTTTAGATGTGACATAAAACGGGATTATTTTCCTGACTCAGAACTAAGAATGCTAAAAAAAATATATTTAGAACAATGTGTTGAAACAATTAGTCGGAAGAACAATGAATAATTATTTGCTGAATCTTTCCTTACTTAGAAATAATAGAGACTATCGACTCCTTTATCTAGGTCAGTTTGTATCATTGATGGGGGCAATGATGACTGGGGTTGCTTTACCTTATCAAATGTATATTTTAACCCATTCAACACCCATGGTTGGGTTGCTAAGTTTTATTCAATTATTGTCATTGTTAATAACCTCATTACCTGGGGGATTATTTGCTGATCGCTATAATCGCCGATTTTTGTTGTTAATAAGCGAATTATTGCTAAGTGTTTGTTGTGTATTATTGGGTCTAAATGCTTTTTATGCGCATCCGAGTGTGAGTTTGGTTTTTGTGGTTTCCGCTTTCATGTCTGCAATCAATGGATTTCACAGACCTGCGTTGGATAGTATTAGTCAACAATTGGTCTCTCCATCAGACTACAATTCCTTGGGAGCACTTAGAAGTTTTAAAATAAGTATTTGCATGGTAGCTGGACCCTCTGTTGCGGGTTTGGTTATTGTTAAATATGGCATAGTTATTACCTGTTTTATGGATTTTGCAACATTTTTAATTTCCTTTCTTAGCCTATTTATGATGCACAACCTTCCCAAACCCATAAAAGAAGAGCGTATACCTATTCTAGTTTCACTGAAGCAGGGTATGCGATTCGCATTTCGACGACAAGAACTGATGGGCAGTTATTGAATCGATTTTATTGCAATGATTTTTGCAGTACCTAATGTATTGTTTCCGGCGATGGCACAAATGCTAGGCGGCGTAAAAGTCCTGGGATTATTGTACGCTTCACCGCCATTAGGTGCTTTATTGATGTCTTTTTTTAGCGGATGGACGACACGGGTGAATCGAGATGGGAAGGCAATTGCTATTGCGGCAGCGCTGTGGGGCATTACTATGATGGGATTAGGGCTGTCGTCATCCTTGTGGTGGGTGCTTTTTTGCTTAGTATTGGCAGGAGGGTTTGAGACTATTAGTAATATTTTTCGTACAATCTTATGGAATAATACCATTCCTCAAGCTTATAGAGGTCGATTGGCGAGTATCGAGATGTTAAATCACTTAAGTGCCCCCAAATTTGGCGATACCAGGGCCGATTTTATGGCAGCAGGTTTTGGTGTAAGAGCTGCGGTGGTTTCTGGTGGATTATTTTGCACGCTAGGTGTCGTCTTATGCTGTTTTTTTATGCCAAAATTTTGGCGACATCGTTCTGATCAACTAGGGGTGGCAGCTTGTCGAATCTCCAATTCAGAACCGGAAGAAGGAACGGATGGACTTTAGCCACCCATGTGTCACGAGCGCACCTGATAAATTGTTAGTACTTATAATTTAGTGTACTTTATAGAAGTGATGGAAGACGGAGAGGGGCATGTTACTCCAAAAGGAAAAATCTTGTTTGATAGTGATTGATGTCCAAGAAAAGTTAACGCCTTATGTTGGACAAAGTGATGAATTGATAACCAAGTGCCAATGGTTGATGCGTTTGGCGGCTGAATTAGACGTTCCATTATTGGTGACAGAGCATTATGCACAGGGGCTCGGACCTACTATTGAACCATTAAGCAAACTGATGCCGGGTAAAACAGACATTAATAAACTATGTTTTTCATGTACTCGCGATCAATCTTTTCAAAAGCACTGGCAAATGGCGAATAAAAAACAAGCTGTTTTGGTCGGAATCGAGACCCATGTTTGTGTGTTACAAACTGCTTTGGATTTATGTCGTGCAGGGGTAGAGGTCTTTGTAGTGGTTGATGCGGTCAGCAGTCGCAACACGCTTGATCATACGTATGGATTGCAACGAATGCAGCAAGCCGGTGTGCAATTGGTGACTCGCGAGATGGTATTTTTTGAATGGATGGAACAGGCAGGTACAGCCACTTTTAAAGCGTTAAGCAAGGTGTTTATACCGCGTAGCCAGGCTAAAACTGAGGGGTAGGATATGGATGTTTCTGGTCAATCTGCGATTGTAACGGGTGGTGCATCCGGTATGGGGAAAGTAACCGCTTTGGCTTTGCAGCAACGAGGCATCAAAGTCATGATTTGGGATCGCCATATTTCAGATAATACTCAGAACGGCATAGAATGTGATGTGACGTCAGATCTGGCTGTGGAACAAGCTTTGCAACAAACTATAGAATGTATTGGAATCCCTTCTATATTAGTCAATTGTGCCGGAGTTGCACCAGCACGGCGCATGGTGAGCAAAAAAGGGGTGATGCCCTTGCAAGAGTTCAAACAAGTCATTGATATTAATTTAGTTGGAACATTTAATGTGATGCGTGTTGTAGCGGGCGCAATGGCTAATTTAGAACCGAAAGGCGAATCACAAGAACGCGGTGTGATTATTAATACTGCTTCTATTGCAGCGTTTGAAGGACAAATCGGTCAAACGGCTTATGCGGCCTCCAAAGGCGGCGTGGTGGCTATGACATTACCTGCTGCACGTGAATTAGCCAGTTTAGGTATTCGAGTCAATACGATAGCGCCTGGTTTGATCGCAACACCTATGCTGTTAGGCATGCCGCAAGAGGTGCAAGACAGCTTGGTTGAAACGTTATTATTTCCTAAACGCTTAGGACATCCCGAAGAGTATGCATCATTGGTGTTGCATTTGATTGAGAACACGCTCATTAATGGGGAAACCATTCGTTTGGATGGTGCATTGCGTATGCAACCACATTGAAGCAGCGCCTAAAGTCACTGGATTGCTTCGCTAACGCTCGCAACGACGCATTATGAAATGTCGTCTTTGCGAACGAAGTGAAGCAATCCAGTGACTTATATCAAATGCCTAAGGACACTGGGTTGCCTCGCTAACGCTTGTAACGACGGGTTTATAATTCCACAGACATTTCAGCTTGCTCTATATCGTAGCTATCCAGATGTTCAAACATTTTCTTGGCGATAATCTTGGGGTTGATTTGATAACGTTGATCATGCAACTGTTCTTGGATAAACCGTATTTTATTTTCGTTCAAAGTATTATCATGTAAAACCGCTTTCATTAAGGCGTCCACTTGTCTTTGAGTTCCTGTGAAATCGAGGGCCTCTATGAGTTGCGTTTGCGCAGAGTGGGGATTAATTTTGGGTTCTTTTGCCATAATCGACTCCTTTGTTATAAAATGTCGCGCATATTATCGGCAGGTAACGGAAAAACTTTAGGGAAAATAGATATATATTTATGGGGTAAAATATGCACACAGGAGAACCAGGTATGTCGCACTCGCAACAGTTATTTAATGAAGCACAAACTGTTATCCCGGGAGGGGTTAATTCTCCCGTACGCGCATTTCGTGGCGTTGGGGGCGATCCGATTTTTTTCAAGCATGGTGCGGGTGCTTACGTAACGGATGTGGATGATAAGAGCTATGTTGATTATGTGGGTTCTTGGGGGCCATTAATTTTGGGACATTGTCATCCGGCGGTCGTGTCAGCGGTCGTTCGGCAGACAAAAATCGGGATGAGTTTTGGAGCGCCTACTGAATTAGAAATTCGCTTGGCTAAAAAAATTGCCAGTCACATCCCCTCCATTGAAAGAATTCGCATGGTGAATTCCGGCACTGAAGCCACTATGACTGCCATCCGTTTAGCGCGTGGTTATACTCAAAAATCGAAAATCATCAAATTTAATGGCTGCTATCATGGACACAGCGACTCTTTGTTGGTCAAAGCTGGCTCAGGGTTGTTAACACTAGGTATCCCCTCGTCCTTGGGTATTTTGCCCAGCACGGCTGAACACACATTGACAGCTGATTATAATGATTTAGAGGCTACTACGCGGTTATTTGAGCAATATGGAGCAGATATTGCAGCAGTGATTGTGGAGCCTATTGCTGGCAACATGGGGTTAGTGTTGCCTAAACACGATTTTTTATCTGGGCTGCGTTCTTTGTGTGACCACCATCAAGCTATTCTTATTTTTGATGAAGTCATGACCGGATTTCGCGTGGGTTTGGGGGGAGCCCAAACACTGTATGGAATTAAACCGGATTTAACAACCTTAGGTAAGGTCATTGGTGGAGGGCTGCCTGTTGGCGCTGTGGGAGGGCGTTCCGATATCATGTCTTTGCTAGCGCCATTAGGCGGCGTGTATCAAGCGGGTACGTTGTCTGGTAATCCTCTGGCGATGGCTGCAGGTTTGGCAACGCTCCAGGAAGTAGAGAAACCAGGATTTTACTCTCGACTCGACCAATTGTGCATACAATTGATCACGGCACTTTCTCAAGTTTGTGCGGTCAAGCGGGTGCCATTTTATGGACGTGCTGTAGGGGGGATGTTTGGTTTTTGTTTTACTGCGCAAACTGAAGTTCGAAATCAAAATGATGTTGCGACTTCAGACGAGAAGTTGTTTCAACGTTTTTATCACGGCATGCTCAAAGAGGGTATTTATTTTGCCCCCTCTATGTATGAGGCAGGGTTTATCTCTAGTGCTCACCAAATAGAGGAAATCCAAGCTACGCAGGCTGCAGCAGATCGTGTGTTGAGTCGCGTATAGAGTTCAGACTTATATAGGATAACCAAGATTTTCATCCCTGCTTGGGCGGGGCTTTGTGAGTTTGTGCGTGTTTAACTTTTTCAACAGACCCTACGGCTCTGATAATAACTCTCGCATTTTAGCCTTAATCATATCGATGGCAATGCGATTTTCTCCGCCACGGGGGACAATCAGATCAGCATAACGACTAGAGGGCTCAATAAATTGTAAATACATAGGACGCACCGTGATTTCATACTGATGTAATACGGATTCAAAAGAACGATGCCGCTCTACTACATCACGCATCAAACGTCTGGTCAGACAGATGTCTAAGGGGG
This sequence comes from uncultured Legionella sp., assembly GCA_903877115.1. Classification (GTDB taxonomy): domain Bacteria; phylum Pseudomonadota; class Gammaproteobacteria; order Legionellales; family Legionellaceae. The sequence goes on along the minus strand of CAIRCS010000199.1, from coordinate 34,633 downwards.
TGGACATGAAAATACGGATATTCATTAATTCTCGTAATTCTTTGTCACTGAATAATAAAATGCCTTCTAATACGATAATCGTATGTTGTCCAATCAATTGAGTTTCAGGCAATCGGATATGTTGCGAGTGGGAGTAAATAGGAATCTCAACAGATTGACCGGACTGTAATTTACGTAAATGTTCACATAATAAGCCATGATCAAAGGCATCTGGATGATCGTAGTTGATGTTAGTGCGGTCTTCATATGACAGATGACCGTTATCTTTATAGTAGGAGTCTTCTGAGATGACTACGACTTGATCGGAACCTAATTCATTGACAATAGTGTTCGCCAACAAACTTTTTCCAGAAGCGGATGGCCCAGAAATACCAATAATAATTGTTTTTTTACTCATGAGCGCATGATCTATTTCGAAATCGTAGATGATAATTCGTTATTGCTTAGACTGCAAGCGCTTAGCCGAACATTTACTGTTGAGGAGGCAAGTATGTTAACGAGGGCTATTTTCGGAGTTGCTGTCCGAATCAGAGCTCGAGTCAAATGTATTCCTCAAGCGCACACGAAACTGGGTAGCAGGATTACTAGTAGCTATTTGACATGCATCTACCACAGAGGATAGGACAATCAGATCAAAAGGATTCTTGCTCAGTTCGAGCTTATGGTATAAATCACTAACCGCAAGTAAGATTGTATTTTTTATAGCCCCAGGATTTTTATTGCCGTCAATATGCTGCAATTCCCGTAGACACTGTTGCACACCTTCTTCCGTGCAAATATCATTACCATCTGTATTAAATGTTTTTTCTAGTTTTTCAGAAAAATTTGCTATAAAACTCATCATATTTTCTTTACTATCAGTGGTGTCAATATCTGCAAGCATTGCAGATAATCGAAACAATTGCGGATGGTTTAAGAATGTAAATCCCTGCCTATCTTCAATAATTCTTTCTTGGTTCTCCTGAGTCAAACTATTATAGTAGTCCCGTTTTTTATTGATATATTGAATGTTTTTTCTAGAAATGGTTTCATTTGATTTGATAGGTTTAAACCCACCTTTGGTCTCGCTTTGCCTTTCGGCATACTGTAGTAATGTTTCGCTCGTTTTTTCTTTTACTACCGTTTCTTTTACTTCCGTAGGAAGCGCATTTAGTCCTGTCCAAGTTTGCATACCGCGAAAAATACGCGACAATTTTAAACCTCCTGTAAATTTACTGGCTTTTACCACGCCATTCTGCTCTGCAATCTTGGGTAATTCTTTTCCATAGAGAGTTTCAGTATCAATCTGAGATAATTGCTTTAAATGTTCTACTGTAAATACACGGCATCCTATTTTTTGCGTTTGAATGGGGGAAACCCTTTTTTGATCACCGGAACCTAGTGTTTCTAATTTATAGACATAATGATTCCCTTCTGGAAAGGTTGCTTTTAAAGTATCGTGCATTCGAGCATAACCATAAGAATTAGCGGCGTCTAAAACAAAAGAATGCACCTCTCCATGTTCATCCACCATGAGATCGATCGCAGTCCAATGGGCGCAAGTTCTTTTTCCTTCTGCGTACTCTGCACTCCACTCATAATCTGGATCGATAAAATCGGTCAAAACGGCTAATTGTATTCTTGTGCCAGGGGGGATTTCCGCGGCGGAATCTTTGAGCTTATGGATGAATTCGGTGAATTCACTGTCTTCCAACGTTTTTTGTTCTAATACGAAGCCATGAAACGGTTGCATTTTTTCTAAACGACTTTCTCTTTTAGCTGCCATCAGAATAGCTTGACTACTAGGATCACTCGAAATCCAATTGTTGGACCCAAATTCATCCCAAATATCGGATTCTGCTTTCAGCATTCCCGGTGTTTTTTCGCGCATAATTGGTTTAATAAATAAGTTATGTGATTTAATTATAGTCTATTTGGTGTTTTGTGAAATTTAGTGAGTAAGTTACTAAAACTTCTTATGCTTTGGTGAAGCGAATTCTTCTACTAAGGCATGTTTGGAAGTGTGTAAGGTACTTCCTTCCAAATAACTGGTATGTTTCGGATGAGAATGACTCGGTTTCTGTGCGAAAAAATGCGGGGCATGTGGTATATGTTTTTTGGAGTGTGCTGTGCTACGTTTCTTGTTGGTATGATGATGCGGCAATGGTTTTGCGTCTGCAACTACGATTTGACAGGCTTTGTGTGTATCAAAATATTGTCTCGGATCTGAAATATGCAGCACTTTATGGGTTTGCTCATGCAAAATTTTAGTTTCTTTTTTCTGTAGCGTTTCACATTTTTTTTCTAATTGAGCGATAGTTTCATTTCTACTTTGTCCATTTGTAAGGATGACGGTATGTCCAGGCATTTGTTGCAAATGGTGGCGCTCGGATTCTAGTTCTGTCAGCTTATTGTGGATATCATGATATTCGTCAAAGGCTTTGGGGGTGTCGAAGGTATAAAAAGACAAAGTATCACGTTGAAGTTCATGGGGCATTAATATAGTGCCGGATTTTGGGTGGTGTGAATTGGCGAAACCAGCTATTTTGATATGTGCGCCATATTCACGCAGATAGTCGTCATTATGGATATAATCAGCAACTATTTGCGCAATAAATTTTCTTTCTCCTATATGGCAATCGATAATATCGATGTGCTTAAGATGCTCACAAAACCCGGGTTTCTGACGTTCATTGTATTTCAGCATGTTAATAAGTGAATGTGCAAATTCATCTATTAACATCACTCTTTCATTCATATTGCCGCCGAAGAAAGATTGATCTTCTCCATGGAAACTGTCGCTGTGCCCGATGATAGTAAGTCTGGAGGTAAATTCGCCATCATTCTTACTCGTTAAATCTTGCAGCCAATTGGATTGTTCCAAACATTCAATACCTGGTTCTGCATACAGTTCCTGTAAGGCATGAGCAAAAGAAGTGAAGTCTTTGGAGAGAAGAATAATCATACTCAAAACACCGGTTTTGATTGTGTAATTTTATTATAGACACAAAGGTTGCTAAGTCAAAAAGGTTGCAAAAAAGAGGATAAATTAGGGGTTTGATGCATTCTATATTGGTAGACTGCGTAGAATGCGATCACGTTTTTGAGATAGTTGCGGGTTTCTTGCCAAGGTAGGGTTTCAATCCAAATGTCAATCTCTTTGGGATTGTGCCGCTTTACCCAATGGCGTACTTGCTTCGGACCCGCATTATAAGCTGCCATGATGAGAACTGGGTGCGATTTAAATTGTTGATGTAATATATTGAGATAAGCAACACCAATCTGGATGTTTTTTTCGGGATAAAACAGTTCTTTGGCATTAGAATAAGAAATTTTGGCCTGTTTGGCGATGGTTTTGGCCGTTCTCGGTAAGACTTGCATGAGACCATAGGCGCCTGCCTCTGATTTGATATCTTCTAAAAATGTACTTTCCTGGCGGATAGTCGCATAAATTAATGCAGAGGAAATTTGATAGTGATTAGCCAGTTTTTGAATGGATTGTTGATAGGTTAAAGGGAAGCGTAATAATAATTGATTTTTTAATTCTTCATCAGTCGTACTCGAATAGATGGCTTTTCCGGTCCAGTGAAGATGGTTTGCCACCCAATAAACTAAAGCACTTTTTTCGGTTTTGGACAGCTCCATACTAAATTCATTCAGCATATGTGCTGCAAGATAGGTTTGCTTTGTCCGATGATATTCGGCAATTTGATCGGTGATCGGTTTGTAAACGGCTAATATTGAGGGGTCATGGGGTGTGGGTTCAGATTCAAAGTTAAATGCTTGATGCAATGCAATACTTGAGAGAAATCCATAGTAATGACGTTTAGTAGCCAACGCACGATAGAGTGACTGTGCTTCAGTATGTTGTGTCAATTTATCGAGAGCGCGAGCACGCCAATATAGTTGGAATGGCTCGCTGTTCTCAAGGGTATCTTGGTTAGTTATTTGCACTATTTCACGCCAGTTTTCTTGCATTAATGCATAGCGAATACCCCAGTCGCGCAAAACTAAATTGCGATAAGCAGGTTGCACTTTGGCAAGCCAAAGAGCCGCATCTTTTTGATTACGCATCGTTTTATACAGTGCAAGATGTGCTAGGAATTGCTGGTTTTGATCCGGGCTAAGCAATTTGCTGGTGAAGGGGTTTTGCCATAAACTGATGGCGGAATCCAGGCTGCGAAGCAGCATTAGGTTTAATCCATAGAGATAAAGCGCACCTGCTAAAGGTCCTGGCTGCACTAACAGAATTTGGCGGGGGTTGTGTTTAATGAGGGTTAGCATTTTGATGTCTTGAACATGGGACCCCAGCTTAAGCAATAGCTCATAAGCAATAGCGCTTTGGTCGTGTGCCAGTGCCCAAGCAATTTTTTGCTCCATTTGGGCTGAGGAAAAAGCATGTTCATGGAGAAGTAATGCAAATAAGCTGTTACAAGCAGCGGAGGTTTGTATCTCCGGCGATAACCATAAGGTCAGTGCATCTTGGACAGCTTCTTGCTTTTGATTAAGCTTATAACGCGCCATTTGTGCATAACAACGTAGTCCAGTGTTGTCTGTAGGGCGGTAATACTGTTTAAAGTTAGCCCAGTCATTTTTTTCAGCAAGCAGATATAACCATTTCTCTCGTAATTTTTGGGTCAAAGGGGTCGTGGGTTCAATAAATTGGATAAAATCAGGTTGGGGACTGACTGGCAAATGCTGGACCCAAAATGTATAGGCTAAGTATTTAGCCAAATACGCTTGCGCGTTTTGGTTTTGACTATCAGCATAACCCCCTAGGCTATCCTTAGGAATTTGCGTCGAAGGATCTCCTGAATGGGTTGGGTGTTGGCCAAGGCTTGCATGGCTGCTGATATGAGTGATAAGCAAACTGGCCATAAGAATGTTTTTGTATAATTTACGCATGTGCTTGCATGGCTTTTTGTCGTAAATTATGGATGATTTCAATGTAATTGGTGCTTTTGAAAATAGTAGAGCCTGCTACAAATTCTGTAGCACCAGCGGCGGCTAGCGAACTAATATTGTCTAGTGTAATGCCGCCGTCTACACAAATACGCAAATCTGGATATTGCGTATGGACTTGGTTAATTTTGGGGATGGTCTCTGTAATCAGAGTTTGTCCTGCAAATCCAGGATTCACAGTCATTAATAAGACGAAGTCTAGTTGATGATGACACCAACGCAAGCATTCCAGAGAAGTCGCTGGATTCAAGACTACACCAACATGACACCCCGCATCTTTGATCAATTGTAAGCTTCGGTTTAAATGATTTGTAGCTTCGGGATGGATACTGATTCGTTTGGCGCCTGCTTTTGCAAAATGCGGAATCATGTCATCAACGGGTGAAATCATGAGATGGACATCTAGAGGGAGAGCGGGGAATTCTTGGTGTAATGCGCTGCAAATATGAGGACCAAATGTTAAATTAGGTACGTAATGATTGTCCATAATATCGAGATGTAAAAAATCGGCTCCCGCTGTTTGGATGGCGCGAATGTCTTCACCTAGGGTCATGAGGTTGGCAGACAATAAGGAAGGTAAAATAGAGTACACTTTATCCACGACTAAACGCTCCGTGAAAACCAAGCATCACTGAGTACAATTGAACTTGACTTTGAAAGTTTATGCCACTGGTTTTGAGCAGTAAGTTGGTTTTAATAGGAGTTGTTAGTACACGACCATCGAGAGAGAGCCAACAGAAGTCATCAATAAAATAACTGATTCCGATGATTCCTTGCACAGCGAACGCACTGCGGGTTTGCTTAAGGCTGGATTCATAGAGGGTTGCTGGTTCTGCACCTTGCGCCTGTTCAGCGGTATTCTCGCCATAATGGAACTCTAAAGTGCTAAAAATGTACGCATATCCTAGGCCGCCACCGATATAGGGGCGCAGTGCAGCGTATCCATCCTTGGATTGGATGGGAATATCATAAAGAAAATTGAACAATAATGCGGCAGTATTGGTGTCTCCGCCAATATGGATAGTGGTCGAAGAGCTGGAACTGTCGATAGTGTAGTTTCCAATGGTTAATTCACTGAAAGGATTATTGTTATAGAAAATTTCTCCTTCTAGGCGATAGTCAGAACATATCCTATAGCCAAAATCTACGCCAACACCACCGAGTAAGGAGTATTTCAGGGTACCAGGTATATTCCGATTGGGTAGGGTCTTATTGGCAAATAAGCTCTGTATTTCAGAGACTGAGACATTGAAAAACGTTGCCATAGAAGATTCCAAACTATTAATATTCACATTATTTGGATTGAAGTTAAAAGAGATATTAGGTGTGTAAGTGGGGCCTAAAAAAACACCTGCATACTTGTTTGACACAGGCTTGATTGCAAAGCTAGGTGTTGGTGCAATACAGAGTATGCTGAGTAGGCATGCTAAGAAGGCCTTTGTCATGACATGTCCTATTTATATTTAACGCCATCAAACCGATACGTTGCGCCGAAGTTAGCGATGTGCGCTTGAAATACTGTCCCGAATGCTTTTAAATTTGCTGAGGCAATATAGCGATAATTCAGGTTGAGGGCATAGTTTTCGGCAAAGTTAAATGTGACGCCGGCGATACCTTGATACGCGAACGCCCAGGCTTCAGCTGAAAACGCTACAGAAGAAGGCGCTGTACTATTCAAACTGCCTTGCAACCAACCACCCCCAATACCGCCTCCTATGTATGGCTGGAGAAGAGGATTTAAACTTGCAAAATCATAATAAATATTGGCCATTGCCAAGACAGTTTGATCATAGCCACTGGTTGATGTTTGTTGGATGCTATTGAGAAAGAATTTAGAGAGATTGGCTCTGATATAAGTGACTTCTCCTTCGTAACGCATAGGATTTGATTTATACCCGATGCTGCCGCCCGCTTCAAACCCGCCTTGATAAGTAGGTGTATTAACCGTACCGCCATTATAACTATGATTCACATTGCCAGGTAGGTAGGCATAGCCACCAAACACATTCGAGTACAGTCCATCAATGGGGGTGGCTGCTCTGGATAGTGTGCAGAGCATCAGCATAATTAAACAGATAATTGATTTCATTGCGTCCCTATTTAGGTTTTTTTTTCTTTATTTTCACGCAGTCTAACCATGTTAACGTCTTATGGCGATTTTGCAAGTAGAATTGTCAACATGACTCTTTGGTTATGGGATAACGCCAATCTTTACCAAACGCGCGAGGCGATATTTTGGTGCCGAGTGGCGCTTGCTTGCGTTTGTATTCATTAGAGCGAATCATATTAATGGTCTGGATGACTGCTTTTTCCGCATATCCCATGCTTAATAACTGTGCTTGGCTGAGTCCTTGCTCCATATATCCCGTAATGATGGCGTCAAGTACATCATATTCGGGTAAGCGATCTTGGTCGGTTTGATTTGGCGCCAATTCAGCAGACGGTGCACGGGTTAAAACGCGCAGTGGTATCACTGGAGACAGGGTGTTTCGATAATAAGCGAGTTCATAGACCATGGTTTTTAGAACATCTTTTAGCACAGCAAACCCACCACACATATCACCATATAAAGTGGTGTACCCAACGGCGGTTTCACTTTTATTGCTGGTGGATATGAGCATCCAGCCACTTTGATTGGAGAGCGCCATGAGTAACACCGCGCGTAAGCGTGCTTGAATGTTTTCGGCAGTGATTCCTAAGTCTCCTGCAGGCAAGACTTGTGCAAGACTAGCTAAAATAGTTTGAAACCCCGGCTCTATAGATAAAGTTTTGCTGGTGACTTGGAGTGTAGTGGCTTGTGCTTCAGCATCTTCAGTACTCATTTGCGCAGAATAACGAGAGGGCAGTAATATAGCTTGTACGCGCTCAGGACCGAGCGCATCCACGGCAATCGTTAGTGTTAGTGCGGAATCCACGCCACCGGATAATCCCAATAACACCCCGGGAATTTTATTTTTAGTGACATAATCACGCAGGCCGAGGATGAGGGCTTGATAGATCACAGCTGTTTTGCTTAGAACCGGCGTGATGAGACTAGTAATCTGCTGGTTTTGAATACCGACACTCTGCCATGCCTCGGTAAACGCGGGTGCCCGAGCTGCAATCTGTCCTTGTCCATCCATCACTAATGATTGACCATCAAAGACTAATTCATCTTGAGCGCCTACCATATTGACATAGATGATGGTCAGACCAGGTTGGGCTTGCTGAAAAAGGAGCGCCTCTCTAAGTTGTGGTTTGGTATAATCAAAGGGCGATGCATTAATCGTGACCAGGATATCGATGGAAGCCTGTTTGAGTAGATTGACTGTATTGCCATGCCAAAGATCCTCACAGATACATAACCCGATTCGCTGATTTTGATAGGTAAATACACAGGTTTGTGCAGGTCCCGGTGTGAAATAACGTTGTTCGTCAAAGACTCCATAATTCGGCAATTGTTGTTTGAAATATTGGACAACGGTTGTCGAGCGGTAAAAAACACTGGCTGCATTGAAACATAAATTATCAGTCATTTGTGGATGACCAATGACTACATGGCAATCTTGGCTTGCAAGACAGATTGTTTGCAAGGCGTCATCGATGCGAGTTAAAAACTCTGGACGAAGCAATAAATCCTCGGGGGGATAGCCGCAAATAGCCAATTCTGGAAAAATAATAATATCATGCGTTGTTTGATGCTCTTGAATAATTTGGATGATTTTTTTTGTATTGGTTTCAACAGCACCAACGTGAGGATTCATCTGCGCCATTAAAATATTTAGTGCTTGAGTCATATAAGAGAGTACTAACAGTCGTCAGACTCCAGTATACTATACTTTTCGTGGTCAGAATATGGTTCAGGACTTACGCAAAACACCGATCTCTTCGTTGGATTTAGTATTTAATTCGGTCATTTAGTTATCTAAACTCCCTCATTAAATACCAAATCCGCCTCGACCTCGGAGTTTTGCATAAGTCCCGCGGGACTTTTTTGACCAAAAATTGGTGTGTATTTAAGTCTTAAATCTCAGGATAAAGTAATGTTGAAAGCTGCTTTAAAGCGTTTGAATCAAGAATTTCCGCAACGAACTTTTGCCCAAGGTCAAACTTATTTTCAGCATGGACATGTCTTAACTATTCGCTTAAGTGACGGATTGCTTCGCGGGCGAGTCAAAGGCAGTTTAGGCCAGATCTATGATATTCACATTGATTTACGCACGTGGCCAAAAAGCCCTGCACGCTGTAATTGCGCGGAGCAGACCAATTGCAAGCACGCAGTAGCCTGCTTTTTTGCGTTGCAGGCCAGAGAGAATCTTGCAATTATTCCTGCACCGCCTCTCGTTGTTGAGCCCTTATTTACCGTTGCGACTGTGCCTAGTGCGCATGATGAAGTGGTTTATGTCGATGATTTTTCTTGGTATTCTGAGCTGGAAAAGCGTGGCCATGATTTTTTTGGGTATCAATTAGGCATTTTAATTGGGGATAAACCGATTAGTATTGTGCCTTTGGTGGTCGATTTACTGCGGCGCTTAGATCCCAAACAAATTGATAGTCTATCTGATGATAAAGAAATGTATTTGCCCTTGAGCAATGGAAAATGGTTAGCCATCTCTTTGGGTCGGATCAAACCTTTACTGCGTTTATTATTTCATGAAGATATGCGGCAAATAGTCGACGATGAAATACATTTGCGCCGTTATCATTTGACGTTGATGCAAGAAGTCGAAGCGGCCATTCAAGCAACACGTTCTCGTTGGTTAGGAACTGAGGCTATTCGAGCACAATTGCAGCAATTACAACATTTAGAAGGGTTGCCGGAGCTTGCGCCACCCGTTGGATTGAAAACAGTGTTACGTGATTATCAATTGCAAGGTTTGTCTTGGTTGCATAGCATCCAAACTCATGGGTTCTCAGGGATTCTAGCGGATGATATGGGTTTGGGAAAAACGGTCCAAGCATTGGCCCACTTATTGTTACAAAAAGAGCAGGGTTTGAGCCATGCTGCTAGTTTGATTGTCGCACCGACGAGCTTAGTGGGGAATTGGTACGCGGAAGCGCAGCGTTTTGCGCCAGATTTGAAAGTGTTGATCTATCATGGCAGCGACCGACATTTGGCTCAATTTTCTGATTATGATCTCATCATCTCAACGTATGGTACGGTCGCGCGCGACAAAGCTTTGTTTTTGCAATATTCATTTTATTATTTGATTCTGGATGAAGCGCAATTTATTAAAAATGCGCGCACCAAAACCACACAAATTATGCAACAACTCCATGCAAAATTTCGCTTATGCCTCACGGGTACGCCTTTAGAAAATCATCTTGGAGAACTCTGGTCGTTGTTCCATTTTTTGATGCCAGGATTATTAGGCAGTATTAAAGAGTTTCGTCAATTTTTTCGTATTCCGATTGAGAGAGAAGCCAATGTTGAGCGGGGCAATATTCTCAGCAAGCGCGTTCAGCCCTTTATGTTGCGGCGGACTAAAGATCAAGTGATCCGGGAATTACCCCCTAAAACTGAGGTGGTCCAACGAGTCGAATTGCGTGGTGTGCAACGCGATCTATATGAAGGCATCCGGATGATGATGGAGAAAAAGGTACGTGAAGCCATCGCGTCACAAGGGTTGGGGAAATCGCAAATTGTATTATTAGATGCCTTGTTAAAACTAAGACAAGTATGCTGTGATCCGCGCTTATTATCGTTGCCTGAAGCGGAGATGGCGCATGGAGAATCAAGCAAATTAGACACCTTGATGGAGTTATTAGACAATTTGATGGAAGAAGGGCGTAAAGTATTGGTGTTTTCGCAATTTACTTCGATGTTGAAATTGATTGAAGAGCGATTGCAGCAACGGCACTACTCCTATTTGAAACTGACAGGGCAAACCCAACAACGCCAAGTTCTGGTCGATCGCTTTCAAGCTGGTGAAGTGGGCATCTTTTTGATTAGTCTGAAAGCTGGCGGTACGGGTTTAAACTTAACACGTGCTGATACAGTGATTTTGTACGACCCTTGGTGGAACCCTGCTGTCCAAGATCAAGCTGCCGGACGTAGTCATCGCATTGGTCAAGATAACCCCGTGTTCATTTATAAATTGATCGTAAGCGGAACAGTCGAGGAAGCGATATTGTCCATGCAAGTGCGCAAAAAAGAGCTTGTGGATAGTATTTTAACCAATCACCCCACACCTCATTTGGGATGGACCATGGCTGATATTGATGATGTGTTTTCGCCGTTGTCAGAATAGCTGAGTAAAATACCGAAAATTTATTAGCAAAAGGTTTAAATCGTCGTTGCTAATGAAGAAGTGACTTATGCCCTAAGGTCACTGGATTGCTTCACTTCGTTCGCAACGACGTCTTATTCACATAAGCTCGTTAACGCAGAAGTTTACAGAAAATGCTTTTTGTGTATAATATGGACAAGCTTTATAGGAAATTCCAAAAAAGGGATCCCTTCTGATGCATAAAATCTTCCTGAGTTTAATTTTGCTATTTAGCAATAGTTTACCCGTTTTGGCTCTGTCAGCAGATACTCTGCCTCTTTCCTTTCAAATCAAAGAACAAAAGTGCCAAGGCGGTTGTTTTCACTTGGCTGCTCAGGAAGAGCGGATGGGTTCGTTGTTGCCTGCGCCAAAGAAAAGCGGTACTTATGAGTTTTTTGATGCTCAAGGTCAATTGCAAGTTACGTGGGGCTTAGTCCTCTCTCACGCGTTTAGTCCGGAAGAAGAGCTGGCCATGCTACAGTTTATGCTGAGTCGGATTAATTAGGAAATATCAGCATCTTTCAACAAATTTAATCTCTATACATGACAAAATACTCTGTCATTCCCGCGAAGGCGGGAAGACAGATACGAAAAGCATTATAGTTTTTGTCATGTACAGAGAAATTTAATACTTACCTCTCGACCTTTTTTTTCAGCTCTGCTAATATCGCGCCCAAGTGGGATGGAAGTCCACTTTAGTCCAATTTACGTGCGCAAGGAGGATCACGCATGCGCTGGCCCCAATCTCTATTTTCTAGTCGTCGACCCATTTTATTTGGGTTAGATATTAGTTCAGTCTCTGTCAAACTTTTGGAATTAAGCCGAATTGATGGTCAGTATTGCGTTCAAACGTTTGGGCAGCAAAAACTACCTGATCACCTGATTGTGGGCAATGTAGTACAAGATATTCCTGGCTTGGCCCAAATTGTTCAAGAATTATTAGTCAATCTTGATTTGTGGACGCGGTCAAAGGGGGTGTTGCAAGCGGTGATTGCAGTGCCTGATGCTTGTACCATCCATAAAAATATTCAAGTGAGCGAACGTTTAACGGACTCTGATCTGGACGAGCTCGTCTCATTAGAGCTCGCTAAATGTATTCCAGACTCTTTGGAAGATGTGTATTTCGATTTTAAACATCTGGACAGTTCTTCACAACCCGGTATTAAAAATTTACTTATCATTGCGGCCCGTGCTCAATATGTGAAAGATCGCGTAGCTGCTTTGCGTCAAATTGGATTGCCCGCTACGGTGGTTGATGTAGAATCGCTCGCGATGCAGCGGGTATTGCCCTTTCTTTTGCCTAATCCACCCCATTCTGGGATTACGGCTATTTTAGAGTTGGGTCCACGATTCCTAAAAGTTTTTTTCTTTAAACAAGCGATTTTATTATGGATGCATGAAGAGGAGTTTGATGTGCTCCATTTGCCAGTACCATGCCAAGACACTGCGTATCAAGAGGGCATTTTGCAGCGTTTTAAGCGCGCGTGTCACTTTTTATATGCTGAATATCCTCACATTGCAGCCTTGGATCATATTATTGTCGGAGGAGAGGGCGCGCAGCGATCGCATGTGCTCAGCTGGTTGCAACAGCAATGTGAACGACCTGTCTATAGTGCAAATCCATTTGTGCATATGCGAGCTGCAGCGGGATGTGACCTGCAACAATTACACTACGATGCGCCATTGTATTTGACGGCCTGTGGTTTGGCGAAACGAGTATGTTAGTATAATGGTCGATCTTAATTTACTCCCTTGGCGGGAAGGTTCCTACCGGAACAAATTAAAGCGCATGCTGGTTATTTGTGTTGGGGTGGGATGCGGTGGTGTATTACTAGCCTTATGGTATTGGCACCATGCACAACAACGCATCCAAACTCATATACAGGAAAATCAACAGTTACAGCAAGATTTAGTTCAATTACGCGCCTTGTATCGCCGTCAACTGTTAACAATCCATGAACAGGATGCCGTGAAAGCGCCGCATCTGAAAATTAAGACCTCACGGCGTAAAAAGCGTCCCATTATGCTAACCAAAATCATGATGATTCATTATGCTAAGGCGGCGGACTTGGCCAATATTATGAAAGATAAAACCAATGATTTGTTGTCGCGTCATGGTCATATTGCAGTTGATCAGCGTACGAATGTAGTTTGGTTGGAGGATACGGCAGAGCATATTCAAAAATTACAGACCTTTGTGCAGCATTTTGATATCCCAGCCCAACAAATTATCATTGAGGCACGATTGGTGAATATGAATCAAGAGGCGGCACGGGATTTGGGCGTACGTTTAGGCTTGGTTGCACCCAGTCCAAGCAACCCAGTCCAACGTGCGGAAGGCGCGCAGACGCCGCTACCAGGAGGGCGTTTTGGGTTGGATATGGTGGCCAGAACGTTGGATTCTACTGCGGCTACACTGGGGTTTACCCAAGCGGTGTTGGCGTCGCAACGGTTATTGGATTTCGAATTGTCAGCATTGGAAAGCCAAGGAAAAGCCAAAGTGATTGCGAGTCCGCGTTTAATAACGAGTAATCAAATTCCAGCAGTGATTGAAGCGGGAGAAGACATTCCATATCAGGAATTCTCTATGAATGGGAATACGTCTGTTGCGTTTAAAAAAGCGGTATTGCGCTTGCAAGTCGTGCCTCAAATCACTGGAAAGCAAGAACTCATGATGTCTCTTGTAATTAACCAAGATGCTGATTCTGGGAAGCGCGTTCAGGGCGTTCCTATTATTTCAACCAAATCTATCGAAACCCGGATTTTGATCAAGCATGGGCAAACGGTTGTTTTGGGAGGAATTTATCAGGAAGATCGGAATCATCAAATTGATCAAATCCCTTATTTAGGGGACATACCCTGGCTCGGAGATTTATTTCAACGCAAACATATGCGATTGAGACATGAGGCGTTGTTGATTTTTATTACGCCTAGGATAGTGAGTCATGGATAAATCATGGTTTTTCGTTTGTTCGCATTAACTATGACTGCAATATGATGTATACTCTGATACTATATTTAGAGGACTTACGCAAAACCGCGAGGTTGAGGTGGATTTAGTCTTTAATGAGGGCGTTTAGATGACTAAATGACCGAATTAAATATTAAATCCAACGAAGAGATGGGGGTTTTGCACAAGCTCTGATTTAGTGTTGTCATGGTTAGGTTAAACAAAACGTAAGAGGCTAGGAGCGATTTGCTCTGTACTCACCACAATATAACGTGTTGAGTGTTACGCTGTACGTCTTTATTATTTTTATGGAGCATGTAATTTAAATGAGCATCGTTAAAGTACGCAATATCTTTTTAATCGGACCAATGGGCGCAGGGAAAAGCACAATTGGCCGTACTTTGGCAAAGGAACTTAAGCTTGATTTCTATGATTCAGATGAAGTGATCGAAGAACGTACTGGCGCAGATATTTCTTGGATTTTTGATGTAGAAGGGCCTGAAGGTTATCGGCGCCGTGAGCAAAAAGTGATTGAAGAATTGACTCAAAAGACAAATATTGTGTTGGCAACAGGTGGTGGGGTCATTATGACGCCTGAAAATCGCAATGCTTTGGCAGGGCGCGGGACGGTCATTTATTTGAAAACATCTTTACAACAACAATTTGAACGAACCAAACGCGATAGCACCAAACGACCTATGTTACAGGCCAAAGATATAGAACAACGTTTGGAACAATTAAGAGTTGAATGTGAACCTTTGTATGAAGAGTTGGCGGATGTGAGTTTTGATACAGATAGGTTGACTGTCAAATCAGTTGCCACTCATATTATTAAATATATATTCGGCGAGAAGTAACGTGACTGAGTACCTATGCATATTTGGACTGACCGTTATTTAATATTTTTGGGTATCTTTGGGGTTGTTTTGAGTGTAGGCATTGGGTATCAATATGCTTTGACATCCACAACTAGTAAAAAACCTCTGCAGGTTTATTCACGCCCAGCTTCTTTCGCGAAGACATCATTGCAAGATACCCAATTACCACAAGATATCCAATTACAGTCTGTGATTCCTAATTTTCGTCTGGCTGCTAGCCGCCATTTTTTTCTTCCTGTTGATTTAAGACGTGCTGAGTTACAGCTTGAAATTCAATCGGATTCCGCGATAATATTTAAGCCAGTCTTGGACAAAGTCTTGTTTGTACCTAAAAAGTTTGGGTAGGGACTGATGATATGATAAAGATAATTGCAGATGCTAGTTTACCGGATTTGTCTGATTTTTTTCAGCCTCCCTTTCTAATAACTCCATTCACTGCTGGACCTGATTTGTATCAGCAGATTCAAGAACATGATGTACTCCTCTGCCGTTCTACGCTTAAAATCGATGCGGCTTTGCTGGCTGATACGCGGATCAGCTGTATTGCCACAGTGAGCTCTGGGACGGATCATATTGTTGCAACAAACCCTCAGAAATCGATTCAAATTATCGATGCAAAAGGAGCCAATGCCTGTGCGGTTGCTGATTATGTGATTGCTTGTTTGGCCTATTGTCAGCAGCACAGTTATGTACAGGGGTTGCATGCGGGAGTGATAGGAGTGGGGGCAGTGGGATCCGCTGTGACCTTACGGTTACGCGAGCTCGGTTTTCATGTCAGTTGTTATGATCCTTTACGTGCAGCTCACGACCATCAGTTCTTAAGCTGCGAGTTAGATGCTTTATTGGGGTGTGATCTGTTATGTGTGCATGCTAATTTACATGATCAACGACCTTATCCGAGCCGACATTTGTTGGGGAAACATTTTTTATCGCAACTCAAAGCGGGGACCGTGATTATCAATGCTGCGCGCGGTGATATTGTGGATGAAACCGCATTATTATCTTGCACTCAATCTTTGCATTACTGTACTGATGTTTATGCAGCGGAACCGCAAGTGAGCCGACCGCTGGTGAATTACGCCACGATATGTACGCCGCATATAGCGGGACATAGCATAGAAGCACGGAGTAGAGGATTGCATTTGGTGAGTCAAAAACTCCATCATTATTTCGGGCTTAGTTGCTCAGCAGTGCACAATCATGCTACAGATTTGTTGTTGCAATCAGTGCCATTTGCTGCGTGGCAAGATGCAATACTGTCAATTTATGATCCTGAAGTCGAGACGCATCAACTCAAACAAGCGACTGATCTATCAAACACATTTTTAGAATTACGCAAAGCACATCGTCATCGACATGAATTCCATCATTACGCTTGGCCAGAAATGGATCGTTTGTTGCAAGCGGCATTAGGCAAGAATTGTCAGACGCTTTAAATTCTGCTAGTCTGCGTAGGTGAGCGTGTTATCAAGGAGAGATGGCTATGTATAAACGGGTGTTGTTTGCAACGGATTTTGACGAAGTTGGTATCAATGCGGCGCAGAAAGCTAAAAAAATTGCTGAGGAGTCTGGAGCACAATTATTCTTGGTGCACGTGGTCGAAGCGATTCCGGCTTATGCTTACCCGGGCTTTGCTGGTTTTGCTGAAGTCGAAGTGGCTATTCGTGAGCAAGCTGATAAAGAATTAACAGCATTGGCGAAAAAATTAGGTGTGGATAAAAAACATCAACTGTTAGAGTTCGGATCGATTAAAAATGAAGTGTTGCGTGTTGCACAAGAGCATAAAATTGATTTGATCGTGACGGGTAGCCATGGTAAACACGGTTTGGCCTTGTTGTTAGGATCGACGGCTGAAGCGATTTTGCATGGTGCGCAATGCGATATTTTGACTGTGTGCCCTCCTAATAAATAGGAGTGTTATTCAAAATTAGGGGGTTCCCGCGTAAGCGGGAATTCGTGCTTATATTGGTGCTGTATTGTCAGGACTTACGCAAAAACCCGAGGTCGAGGCGGATTTAGTCTTTAATGAGGGCGTTTAGATAAGAAAATGACCGAATTAAATACTAAATCCAACAAAGAGATCGGGTTTTTGCGTAAGTCCTGATTGTATCAAGGATGGATACTCCCTTACGTTGGGATGACGCAGTCAACAGACCCAATTTATCACTTTTGCAGCTCGAAAATATCTTTGAGAGACGTTGCCTAAAATAGAACGGAGTTTTTGCTGATTTTATGAAATTATTACTTGGGGCAGCTGATCCAGCTTTACACGGTGCTACTGCTGCGGTAATCGGTAATTTTGATGGCGTACATCATGGCCATCAAACTTTACTGACTGCGGTACGTTCGTTAGCTACCGAAGCTAATTTGCCGCTTTTGGTGATAGTCTTTGAACCACAAACGCGTGAATTTTTCTTAAAAGACCAATCGCCGCCACGTTTGACCTCCCTGCGAAAAAAGTTGCAAATTTTTGAACAATTCGGTGTTGATTTTGTGTGCTGCTTGCGTTTCAATCAAAACATTGCACGCATGAGTGCCACGGAATTTGCCCAATTAGTCATCTTTTCTCAGTTAAAAGTGAAGCATTTGTTTGTTGGGAATGATTTTCGCTTTGGTTGCGATCGTTTGGGTGATGGGGCATTGCTCCAAAGCATCGCTCAATCTTATCAAGCTCAGGTCACAATCTATCCCGATGTGGTGTTAGATCGGGAGCGTGTTAGTTCTACTAAGGTGCGTCAAATACTGCAAGCAGGGAATCTGCAAGAAGCGGAAAGCTTATTAGGTCGACCATTTACATTATGTGGACGAGTGATGCATGGTGATGCGCAAGCACGTATTTGGGGGATCCCGACTGCAAATATAAAATTAAATCGTGGGCCATTGCCTTTGCATGGGGTTTTTTTTGTACGCGTTGCACAAAACAATGGAGAAACCTTGCAAGGAATTGCTAATATAGGGTGTCGTCCTACGTTGGATGGAAAAAAAAATCTCCTTGAAATTCATCTTCTGAATTTTTCCGGATCACTGTATGGCCAACGCCTAGAGGTTGTTTTCTTGCAAAAATTACGTGATGAGAGAAGATTTCCATCCAAAGAGATGTTAATTGAACAAATTCATGCAGATGTGGCTGCAGCCAAAACTTACTTTAATATGAGACGAATCCTATGAAAAAAAACTGGCTTTGGTATGTTCTTGCGATCGTTTTGATTGTTTGTGATCAGAGTAGTAAATGGTGGGCTATCCATACGTTGCCTTTGTATCAACCTATGACTGTTTTTCCAGGATTAAACTGGACACTTATGTTTAATTCTGGCTCAGCGTTTGGTTTTTTAAACCAAAGCAATGTTTCTTGGTATTCCCATCTATTTACTGCATTTGGTTTGCTGATGAGCGTGGGTTTGATTATTTGGATGGCGCTGTGCAAAACAAAGGAAAAAATAGAGTTACTGGCATTGTCTTTTATACTAAGTGGCGCGTTGGGAAATGTTATAGACCGGATACAGTTTGGTTATGTCATAGATTTTATTCAAGTATATTATGGCGAGCATTATTTCCCCGTATTCAATATCGCTGACAGTGCCATTTGTGTTGGGGCTTTTTTACTGTTTTTTGCTAACCATAAGAAAACTCGGCGCAAAAAAGTTAAGTAGGCGCAGCGAGGTAGGTTGGACCTTTTGCCTAATAATAACGTGGTCGTGGGGTAGGTGACATATGGCTATGTTCTACGCTGTGCTCTACTGTGGCACGGTGTTGCTGCTCATAGGCTTCTTCCGTAGCAACGTGTTTTAGATGATTTATTTGCGTGAGCTGGCGTTGTTGGATTAATTTTGCTGCCGCGCGGAATTTTTTGTTCTTTTCGTCATCGAGATTTGGTCTCATCATTTGAAAGCTCAATGCGAATGGGTTAGGTTGATGCGTATTCCGCAAGTCTTTTGATAACTGCAATATCATTGCACGACTTAGGCGTTGGTTTTCTTGGGTAATTGGATGAGTTGGGCGTAGTTTGAGCGTAGATTGCGGCATGGAAGATATCTCTATTTTTTTTTGCAATTCTTTATTTTTACGCAGGGCCAACGCTTCCCGCTCCTCTCTTATTTTGCGCTCTTCTTGCATCGCTAATTTGGCAGATTGTTGCATACCATGTTCATAATCTGTCACAAAGTTCTCCAATGCAGTTATATTGCATTATTATAACATAATTTTTTGGCCTTTCGCACGCTATCCTAACGTATCATCTTATCGGAACGAACATGAGAAGTTCGAGCAAAAAGATTACACTCGGGATAACGTATGGGGTAAGGAGTTATGATTTTATATCAATTTTCACCCAAAACATGGTAAAATACCAGCCTTACTCGGTGTTTTGGAGTCATTATGCGCATTGTTTGTGTTCTTTCTTTGGTTATGAGTCTTGCCCTAGGCATGGGCAGTCAAGTGCAAGCAAGAAGTTTAGAGCAATTATTACTGGATGAACGGAATAATATAGAAATTTTTCAGAAAGCATCGCCGGCTGTTGTTTATGTGCATCGCATGTCAAAAGTGGGTACGCTCCCTAATCATTTATTACAGGTGGTATCAGCTGGTACAGGTTCTGGCCTTATTTGGGATAAATCAGGGCATGTCGTGACAAATTTTCATGTTATTCAGGGTGCGGATGCAGTAGCAGTGACCATGAATGGTGAAACGGTGCCTGCTAAGGTGGTTGGTACAGAGCCGCGTTGGGATCTGGCTGTTTTGCGCATTCAATCTCCGGATTTGTTAAAAGCCATCAAAAATATTCAACCTTTGGAGATTGCTGCGTCACATGAGCTTTTGGTGGGACAAAAAACCCTTGCAATTGGTAATCCCTTTGGTTTTGATCACAGTTTATCGACGGGCGTGATTTCAGCGTTGGGTCGAGATATGTTGGGGATTGGTGGCGTGTCCATTCGAGATATGATTCAGACCGATGCGCCGATTAATCCAGGCAATTCAGGTGGACCATTGTTGGATAGTGCCGGTCGGTTGATTGGCTTAAACACGGCAATTTTTTCTAAATCCGGTTCCTCTTCTGGCGTGGGATTTGCTATTCCTGCTGAACAAATGGTGCGTATTGTCAATCAGCTGATTCAACATGGCCGAGTCATCATGCCTGGCATTGGTATTCTTCCAGTAACAGCAAAAATTGCTGAACTTTTTGGTGCTCATGAGGGGGTGTTGATTGGAGAGGTATTGCCGAATACGCCAGCGGATAAACTTCATTTACACCCAACAGTCCGAGATTATGTGGGACGAATCCACAAAGGAGATGTGATTGCTGCGATCAATGGGCATTCGATTTCCAGTTATGATGCGTTGTACCATGCTCTGTCCGCTACCAAAGTTGGGGAAACGATTCAAGTTACCATCTTGCGCGACCAGCAAAAAAAGACCTATCATATAAAAACGATAGATATTGGTGCAATGGAAGGATAAAGGTATGGCGGAAAGCCCGTTACATGTTGTGACCCCGTTGCTGCATTCCCAGCGTTTGCAAATGAATATGGGGAAATCTGTCTATTTAAAAATAGAGGCACTTCAGCCTTCGGGTTCTTTTAAAATGCGTGGGATTGGACGGTTGTGTCAATGTTATGCGGCAGAGGGTTTCGAACAATTAGTCGCTTCCTCGGGTGGCAATGCGGGGCTTGCAGTCGCTTATTGTGGTAAAGCATTGGGCATGCCGACCACTGTGTTTATCCCTTCGACCAGTCATCAATTATTTGTAGATGAATTAAAAACCTATGGTGCCAATGTTGTCGTTGCTGGCAAAGATTGGGATAGTGCGCATTTGGCTGCTTTGACTTATATCAAAGAACACCACGCGGCGTATATTCCTCCGTTTGATCATCCTATGATTTGGGCTGGGCATGCCACGCTGATTGACGAATTAGTTGAAAGTGGTGTGCGACCCGATGCCATTGTCGCGGCAGTTGGTGGCGGCGGATTGGCTTGCGGTTTGCTAGAAGGCATGCATCATCATGGTTGGCAGGATGTGCCTTTGATTGCGGTTGAAACCCAAGGGGCGGATGCTTTATATCAATCGGTCCAAGCCCAAAAAATGGTAACCTTAGACAAGGTGACAACACGTGCGACGAGTCTTGGGGTGAAACGTGTTTCTGCGCATTTATTTGAATGGACCCAAGAACATGAGGTGAAAGTAGTCGTGGTCAGTGATGATGAGGCAGAAGCCGGTGCCCGGGCTTTCGCAGCGGATAAACGGATTATGGTCGAACTGTCTGCGGGCGCTGCTTTGTCAGTCGTCTATGCTAATCATCCCGTTATTCAAGCCTACCAAACCATTGTAGTGGTGGTATGCGGGGGTGTGAATACTTCGTTTTTTTAGGGTATTTGTCAACTTTATTTTGTCTAGCCTCTTTAAAGTGATAGAATCCAGGCTGATTAAAAAAGACTAGGCTAATAATTCATGCAACCACAATTAAATATTGCGATTAATGCCGCCCGGCAAGCGGGTGATGTGATTCTACGGCATATTGATCAGGCTCAACATTTGCCCTTGATAGCAAAAGGGGAAGGTGATTATTTTTGTGAAGTAGATGTCAAAGCGGAACAAGTCATTATTGCAACATTACTCAAAGCTTATCCCGATCACGGTATTCTGGCTGAAGAAAGTGGTAACTACCAAGAAGATGCTGAATCGGTGTGGATTATTGACCCATTAGATGGTACTAAAAATTTTATTCATGGCTTTCCTTTTTATTCGGTGTCGATTGCATTACGTGTGAAATCACGTATTGAACATGCGGTGGTCTATGATCCTTTGCGACATGAATGCTTCGCAGCTAGTCGTGGTAGAGGTGCGCGTTTGAATGATCGCCGGATCCGCGTTTCTAAAGAAACTCATATTGCCAAGGCCATGTTAGGTGCGGGCATGCCCATCCGTCATCCAGAGCTGGTGGAACGCTATATGCGTGGTTATCAGCGGTTTGTTGGACAATGTAATGCAACGCGGGTGACGGGCTCTGCTGCATTAGATTTGGCTTATGTGGCTTGTGGTCGTTTGGACGGATTTTGGGGATTAGAACTGAAAGCTTGGGATGTTGCCGCGGGTGTTTTATTGGTGCAAGAAGCTGGAGGCTTGATTAGTGATTTACAGGGAGGAGAACATTCATTGGACCAAGGAAATGTCATTGCCGGACCTCCTAAAATTTTCAAGTCTATTGTGCAGACATTAAGTCATTTAGATAGGCCTCATGACTAAGGTTAGGCCTTTTTTAAAATGGGCTGGCAATAAATATCATTGTTTGGAAACGATCCTAAATGCATTACCTCCCGGTTCGCGTTTGATCGAGCCTTTTGCGGGCTCTGCTGTGGTATTTTTGAATACAGATTACCCCGCCAATATTTTGGCTGAAGAGAATGCCGATTTGATTCGCCTATATCAATGCATTCAAAAGGAGGGGGAAGCTTTCATAGAATATTGTCGAAAATGGTTTGTTCCACAGAATAATCACGCTGATATTTATTATCAGTTTCGCCAAAAATTCAATCAATTGCATCAGTCCCGGCGTAGAGCAGCTTTATTTTTGTACTTGAATCGACATGGTTATAATGGATTATGTCGCTACAATGCCAGCGGTATTTATAATGTGCCGTTTGGACGTTACCTCAAACCTTATTTTCCTTATCAAGAAATGCTTCGGTTTCATCAAAAAAGCCAACAAGTGATGTTGGTGCATGCGGATTTTAGAAAAACATTTGAGCTAGCCAAACCAAATGATGTAATTTATTGTGATCCGCCGTATGTACCACTCCAACAATGTTCCAATTTTTCGGCGTATACCGGCAAAAAATTCACTGAAGCTGAGCAAATTGCCTTGGTCAATTGTGCGGTAGACGCAGTAAAGCGTGGCGTTACGGTCATTATATCCAATCATGATACTCCCTGGACTCGTGAACATTATGCTGCTGCAGAAGTTCAGTCTTTTCCTGTGCGACGCTTGATCAATTGCAAAACGAATCAAAGACTTCCTGTGCAGGAGTTGGTTGCAATTTTTAGACCATAAATCCTGTTGTGTCACTCCTCTGGTGCGTCATCATGAGCGAAGCGAACTTATTAATTGACTAGGTTTTCACTTTAGGTCACTCCCCAGGTGCGTCATCCTGAGTGAAGCGAAGGATCTCTAATTGATTAGGTTTGTGCCTAATTCCGGAGATCCTTCGCTTCGCTCTGGATGAATTTGAGTCAGTTTGAATCTATAGAAAACAAACTTATCCACAACCTGGGGGAGTCACCACTTTAGAAAACTGAATAAATTTCAGTAAAATTGGTAATTATAAATCCTTTCAGTATGAGTCTTGTTTATATGGATAGAGCAGTATAAGATGTCGGATGGCATAATTTTAAATCTGCATATAAATAAGGAAATTTATGAGACAGAGCATCATTCTTATTACCGGTTTGTCGTTGCTTTCTGGAGCCAGTGTCGCGCAATCTGTTGCGATAGCGCCTCAGCCTACTTCTTGTATAGACTCAAATTTTCATTCAGTTCAACCCACTAAATATGGTGTTGGGACTACGGTTGCTTTAACCATCACCAATCACTGTGGACAAACTGTCGATTTACAAAATACGAGTATTACTTTTTTAAATACTAAGAATGTTAACACGATGTTTTGGGGTAATTTTTCGCCATTGTCATACCCCAGCAATCCCCTGAAGATTACGTCTCAACCCATTGATGATCGCTATTTGTCTACGCTATCTTTACAGTTCCCACAAGACAATAAACCCAAAACAATGTTGCCAGATGGCGCGTCGTTCACAGTTTATTATGTAGTAAAGCATGCAAGTTATGTGAGTGATAGTGCTAGAGTTTATTTAAACTCCGCTGTAAACACTGGAAATGTTCGCATTTTGAACGGCTCAACACAGCCTGAGAATGTGAGTGATGTCTATACGCTTGTCAACCTGAGTTTAAACGGAGAAACCATTAGTAGTGTGACTTTACCTTGGTCTGGGCAGCAACTGATTTCAGGATTGGCGCCTGGTGTTTATGATATTTCACCGGTTAATATTAATGCAGAAGACGAAGATCATCAATATGAAGGTATTGGTAGTCCTACGAAACTTACGGTAACAAGTGGGGATACCGTTTCGGCCATCATTAGGTACACTGAAAAACTGGTAATGGGCACGATTCGTTTGCAGTTGCAAGATTTGCCTGCAGTCCTAACAGGTTACTCCGAGACACCCAAGGTTATGATGACACGCGAAGATAATAATAGTGCTCAAATTGCTAATCTTCAGTGGGGCAATATCCAAGATGCGAGCCATCTTGCTGGTAAAAAAGTCAAATACCATTTTGCAACCTCTGATATTAGTTATAATGGCTATACCTGTGCCCCATCGTTTGAGCCCTCTGAGGTTTCAGCCACTCAGAGTAAACCCATTGTCACGCTCAGTTATGCTTGTGTTAAGACTTCTCCTGATACAATTGTTCTAGAAATTGAAGGTGCCCCAGCATCACTTTCGTCTGTTCTAGTCACATTCACTCCGAACGGAAATGCAGCGCCAGTAACGGAATCGGTTGCTTTGGTCGATGGCAAGGGCAAGAGCAGGCTTTCACTTCCTGAGAGCACGATTTATACGGTAACTGCAGCTGACGTGACAGGGTATGCTGCCTCCTACTCAGCTAATACATTGACAGTTGCTGATGGTGCTATAGAAGCCATTGTCTATACAAAAAATCCCAGCATTCCTGCGCAACCTGAAGCAGCCTCAGCACCTGAAGCACCGGCAGTGACTGTCGATGCAACTGAACCTGAAGTAGCTGTAGCGCCTGAAGCACTGGCAGCGACTAAGATCGAAGAGCTCTCAACTGTTCTTCCAACATGGGAAGTAGCAGAAGAATAAACAGCAAGCGCAAAAAATCCTTCTCCCTCCGGGAGAAGGTGCCCGGTAGGGCGGATGAGGGGATGGAATCATTGAACAAAGTAAACATTGTTTCAATGCAAGTTGGAAAAGCATTTTTTAAAGGATAATTAAAATGACCTCTCTTGTTAATGAAAAAATATATTAACAATTTTGTTAGGTGGTGTTGATATCCCCTCATCCGCCCTAGCGGGCACCTTCTCCCTGGGGGAGAAGGAATATCATTTTAGCGGGAGCTGAAGGAATGAAATCTCAAAAGTCCTTCTCCCTCCGGGAGAAGGTGCCCGATAGGGCGGATGAGGGGATCACCCAGGCATGAAGCGTGATCCAAACACCAACTAGTATGGTTTTTTCTTGATAATAGATGTTAAAATAATTACAATAGACTCTTTTTTGTACGGAATCACTGCGTATGCCATTTTCAGCGGAAGCATTGCAAACGTTAGAATTATCGCCTCGTGATTTAGAAAATCTCACAGAAGAACAACAAAAAAAGAAAATTCGGAAACAATGGAGCAATTTATGTTTGCGATATCACCCTGATAAAAACCCTGGACATGTCGCTGAATTTGACGCTGTCATGACAGCATATAAGACCTTGACCAAGGTTGAAGAAAATTATCAACATGAGATTGAATATTTTTTGACACCAGAAGTAATCAATATTCCCTACCATGCATTTGATTTGACGCAACAAGAAGGCATACTAACCAGCTATGATCATTTATTATTAGATTTTTCCAGATTAAGAACGCCAAGCGCAAAAAAGGCGTTTGCTACGCATTATGCGCCTTTTCTGAGTTTAGGCCGATCCCTAGGAACGCAGCAGGACGTTATTAATAAAAACAGGGTCGATAGTTTGTTTCGGCAAATGCAAGAAACCCTTGCACAGCGGTTAAAACGCGAATGGCGCATCTTGATCCTACGTTTGTTTGCAGAAGAGTTTTTCGATGATTTTCAATACCGACAAGCATTAGCGACTGGAAATCTGTATCCGATCTTAGCAACAGCAAAATTACTTTCTCCAATAAAATTATTGGTCGCAGTCATTAATAGTCTTATTTTGGTTGCTTGCTGTTCTGCTAATTATGTATATCAAGATGTTCTGCAACATATCGTGAATGATTTTATTAGACAGTATGGAAGCCCACAAAATAGTACATTGCGTGAAAAGTTGTTACTAGCAGTCAAAATCCTCGCATTGACTGGTGTATTGGCATTACCTGCTTATGTTGCGCCTGTTTGGACGTGTTATGCATTTGCTCTGCCACTGATTACGCGACTATTAGAACTTCTGGCGAGCCCAGTCAATCAAGGTGTTCGTCCGTTCGCCGCGCGCTTGAATTGTTCTCCAATCTTGCTAACTGTTATGACATCGGTGGCTGGAACATTAATGTTAGTTATGGGGTTCATACATGCAAACACGGTCGCCAGTAGCTTATTAATCATAGCACCATGGGTGATTTTGATTTTGAATGTGTATATGGTTTATAACTTTATACAACTAATAAGAAAATTATACGAACTTATGCCGTCATTAGCTATCTTTCAAATAATCTTTCTAGTTGGATCTATTGCATTACAAATACTGTTTCCTCCCCCGGTACCTTCCTCAACTGCAGTCAATATTTTTGGTGAGCTTTTAATGCTACTTTCAATATGTTCCATATTAGAAATAGCAAACTACCAGCTTGAAAATCGCAGTGCTACAGCGGCAGAAATGATAGAAAAATTACCTTTGCCCGAAGAGGGGCCTATTGATGTATCTCTGCAAGAAGCCAGTCTCTTAGGGTATAAAACTGCCACATGGTCGCATCGTTTGTTTAATACACCAAAAGATGCTGAATATATTCGTCCTGAGGAACGGACATCTCAACAACAATGGGCCTCCTTTTTTGGAGGTGGGGCGAAACAAGGAGGGGCTTTATCAAGATTTGAAGATGATAGTAGCGCCGATAGATTGTTAATAACTGCGTAAGTGTTGAATAGGTTGGGTCAAAACCCAGCCTATTTCTTTTTCGCTTGCATTTTCATATAAAAAGCCAATATAACCACACCCAACATAGATAAGGGCAGAATGCTCAAGCCAATTTGATAATTGTGGGTGGAGTAATGGTGCATGTAATGATGAGACGCTGAATCCGCAGACCAGTCGAGTAATTTTCCGACCAATGGTTGAAATACCACGCCGCCAAAAGACACAATCATATTGGTGACAGCAAATATGGTACCCGATAATTGTTGCATAGGGCTGTACTCTTTCGCCATGATAAAGACAATGATTTCACTGGCAGAGAATACGCCATAAAAAAACATAGAGATATTGAGTTGGGCATACGAGAGATGTTGATCGAATAAAATCAATCCAATGAACAATAAAGAACCAACAGCGCCAATCGTTAATGTCATCAGACGATTGCCTATCTGATCAGAAATGTAACCAGCCAGAGGGGCTCCGACGGCCCATCCCAAAAATAGCATAGACATGGTTTTTGCAGCCTGAATCTTACTCAAATCAAACGCTTGCTCTAAAAAAGATTTGCCCCATAGTTCACCAAATACAGATAAAGATGTGTATAAACATGTGCCAATGATGGCAATAATCCAGATTTGTTTGGACCGCAATACCTGCCAGACTTGTTTGAAAAACTCTTTATAGGGCATATGATGGTGGTCGCGTTTATTGGGTGCGTCGCGGACGATGGCATAAATAAATAAGGTCAGGATGAGCCCGATGAAGACGCTCATATTTAATACGGCTTTTAAACCTAAAGTATGTGCCAAATGAGTGATTTGTATTTCCCCAAATACCAGGCCCAACATGCCTAATGTGGTCATCAAACCGGCGACCAGAGAGAAATAACGCGGTGGCAACCAATTAGTGGCTGCAGATAAGACGCCCACAAAAGCAAAAGACGAGCCAAAGCCCACCAGTAAGCGCCCGGATCCTGCAATAAATAGGCTAGGGAAGCTGAAAAGCAGGGAACCCAGTGTGCAACAGAGACAGGCTAAAGTAAGTAGGTATCTTGGACCAAATCTATCCATCAATATACCCACGGGCAATTGCATTGGCGAATACGCATAGTAATATAATGCAGCGACTTGTCCAAAAGCAGTGGCAGAAAGATTGCCGAAGGCCATTCTAAGCTCTTCTTGTAATATGCCAGGAATGATGCGTAACACAAATTCATAACAATAAAATAGCGCACCAAGCGTGCAGATAATACTCCCTAAAAGATAAGGGTTGCGTAATGCTAAACTAATCTCGCGCTTGGGCATGGGTTTCTCGAATAAAGAAAGTTAAAATTGCTGCAACGATAATCCCTATTGGAATGATAGACATTGCCAATCGATAATCTTCAGGCCCATATTGGGTAATATGATGCATGGGAATTTTTAGTAATGCATGCTCATGCGAATGTTGCAACCAGACACTCCAATCCAAGAAGTGGCCGATAAGCGGTTGTAATACCATGGCCCCTAACATAACCATCATATTGGTCACGGCAATCGCGGTTCCTGCTGCTTCATTGGGGCTTAATTCGCGCCCAACAGCAAATACAATCGCTTGCGCACTGTAAAACAGTCCTAAAGTAAAGATGAGCACATAAATACTGAGATGCGACAAATGGGGATAATAAAGAATCAGCATCATCATGATCGCTGCACCCACCGCACCCCAAATCATGGGTTTTTTCCGGCATTTCATATGGTCGGAAATGTAGCCCATCAAAGGGGCTCCGATCATAAAGCCGAAAAATAGTAAAGAATTTGCAAATCCTGCTTGGGATTCAGTCATCGCATGGGCATGAGAAAGGTAAGGAATACCCCATAATTCAGCAAACACTGTTGTGGGAAGGTAGACCAAACACCCATAAAAGCCATTCAACCAAATTTGCTTGTTACGTATAATGATTTTCAAATCCAGCAAATTTCGCTTGAAGCTATTGATGGTACCGCCGCTTTTTGAATCACGGCGGTGATCATGGATCCCATACCACAATGCGAAGAGTAAAAAGATCCCGAAAATGGCAGTATAGGTATCGGTTTTTTGCCACCCGACGTGGTTGACGACAATTGAAAGCATGTTGTCCCCTAATATGGCACCGCCAGTTCCGAGCGCGGAAGTAAAGCCTGCAACCATCGCCAAGCGGTCTTCAGGTAACCAAATGGTCGCTAGTTTTAACACGCCTACAAACGCAAAGGCGGAGCCAGCGCCTACCAGAAAACGGCCTATGATGGCAATTTGATAATCTGTGGTTTGACAAAATAACAGGGTGCCAATGACACAGAGGAGGCAAGCGACCGTCAAGAGTCTGCGTGGACCAAATCTATCCATTAAGACCCCTACAGGTAATTGCATAGGGACGTAAGCGTAATAATATACTGAAGATAAGAGGCCAAAGCCTGTGGCGGTTAAACCAAAATGATTACGCAGGGATGCTTCCATCGCACTTGGCGAGATCCGCAATAAATATTCATACGCGTAGAATATTGCGCCGAGCAAGCAGACTAACCAGGCGGTCGTTGTTAATTTTGATTTAGACAAAATAGGCTCCTTAGGGGATGCATATAAACATCATACCTGAAATAGCTCAGAAATATGAGTTGTTTTATGAACTGCGTCATTCCCAGATAGGTGGGAATCAATTGTTTATACTATTAGGAATAGATCCCCCGCTTACGCGGGGATGACAGAGTCAAAAATAACACAATAGTCTCAGGCTTAAACGTCGCCTGTTACGTGACTCTGGTGTTCAGGCATAATGCGATTGACACCACTTGCAATAGCAGCTTTGGCCACTTGCGCAGGGACTTGCTCTAAAAGTCTGGGATCAATAGGTTTGGGTAGAATGTAATTAGGACCAAATGTCCAATCGGTCACTTGGGGGTAATTATCTTTTACTTCTTGGGGGACAGGTTTATGAACTAATTGACGAATTGCTTCTACTGCAGCAATTTGCATGGCTTCATTGATACAGCTAGCGCGAACATCCAATGCACCTCTGAATATGTACGGAAAACACAGTACATTATTTACTTGGTTCGGGTAATCCGAGCGTCCAGTTGCAATGATTAAGTCTTGGCGCACTTCTAAGGCCAAATGAGGTAAAATTTCGGGTGTAGGGTTAGACAAAGCAAATACGATGGGTCGTGGGGCCATGAGCTTAAGAAGTGATGCATCCAGAAGATTGGGTCTAGCAACACCGATAAACACGTCTGCACCATCCATTGCGTCTTCTAGCGTTCGTTTGTCTGTTTTACGCGCAAATGCAAATTTATACGGATTCAGATTTTCGCGCTCAAGATGAATGACGCCTTCGCTGTCTAATAGCAGCATTTTATCTTTGTCTGCGCCCAGTGCGACGAGTAAACGCATGGAAGCAATGCCAGCAGCGCCAGCACCTACGCATACGATTTGAATATCTTCTAATTTTTTATTTTGCAATGCTAAAGCATTGAGGAGACCGGCAGCAACGACAATGGCTGTGCCATGTTGGTCGTCATGAAACACCGGAATATTTAATTGTTCAATCAAAGCCTGCTCTATTTCAAAGCATTCTGGTGCCTTGATGTCTTCAAGATTGATGCCACCAAAGGTAGGCGCAATGCTTTTAGCGGTTGCAATAAAGCTTTGCGGATCGGCCGCATCGATTTCAATATCAAATACATCGATACCTGCAAAGCGTTTGAACAACACAGCTTTGCCTTCCATAACTGGTTTAGATGCTAATGCACCGGTATTGCCTAAGCCTAAGACTGCTGTGCCGTCGGTCATAATGGCGATTAAATTGCCTTTGGCGGTATAGCGATAGGCGTCTTCGGGGTTTTTTGCAATTGCTAATACTGGTTCAGCCACGCCAGGTGTATAGGCTAACGAGAGATCATCCTGAGAATTGGTGGGTTTGGTGGCATACACTCCCAATTTTCCTGGTGTTGGATATTCGTGATAGTGCAATGCGCGTTGCTTCAACAAAGTATCGGTCATGATAGACAATCCTAGAGCAGGTAATTCAGCGAAAAATAATACACAAAAAAAGCGACGATTCATAGAGTTTAAAGAAAATACTCCGTGAATCGTCACATCACCATGATGGGTTCAGATAACCAGTAATTATTTAGAATCCTGGTCAGCTTTGGGTGCATGTTGCGCGTAGCGTGCATTAAATTTAGAAACGCGGCCACCAGTGTCAACAATTTTTTGTTTTCCCGTATAAAAAGGATGGCAATTAGAACAAACTTCAATGCTCAAGTCTTTGCAGGTTGTTGAGCGAGTTTCGAATGTATTGCCACAACTACAAGTGACTTTGACGGCACTATATTCAGGATGAATTCCAGCTTTCATAATCTTAGCTCTCATATTTAGTGTAATGAAGGTTGGGCTGCGCCCATCCTACCTATTGGTTTTGCTTACAAAATGACGTGAGAAGATAACAAAAAATGGAAGATAAAGCAAGTTTTAGAGCGTGATCAAAAACCATTTTCATGGACTTATTGTTACTGTTTATGATGGTGTGTATTTTTTTAATCAACCTGGGTGTGTATGTTGGGTCATAGTGAGTTTGGCACAAATTTGGCTGATCCGCGCTTGCAAGCAAGAGAAAGTCGGTATCAAAAAATCGAAGGAAGGTATAAAGCTTTCTGCGTAGCAAGTCAGTTGATGTCAACTCAAGATATCAGAGAAACAGTTAATTATTTATTGAGAAGCATTCTTGAATTGCGTGCTACGGGGAAAACGGCTCAAGAGAAGAAGGAAGCAACGCTTTTTCTAGAGAACATGCTGGTTTTTTTCGAGAGGTCGCAAGAACTTTCATCTGTAGTCAAACATATGTTTTCTGATTCGCTATCTAAAAAATTGGGTGACTCTATTTTTGTTCCAGCACTCGTTTTTGCTGGATATTATCCTCAGGCATCTGTGGCTCAGTTTTCTTTGGCTGGTTTATCTGCGGAACCCTATGCGCAGCAAGAGCGTGATCGGCGAGTGCAGTCGGTGATTTCACGCAGCAATCTTGTCCCATCTCTGAATGAATATCATTCAGAATCTTGGCTCGGTTGGTTTTGGAATACCTTATTATGTGGGGTATTTGGTCAGCATCAAAGTTATACCATTGAGGCATTGAAGCGACTTTTGGAAGTAAGAAAAGACTTTTACACTGAAGATGAGATCAAACAAAAATTGGAAGTGGAACCTAAGTATCTAGACCATCGCTTAGGATTTTTCGTACCAACAGGTATAATCCCAACGATCAGTGGAACAGACCAAGTGCTGGTCCAAATCAAAAGTCATTTGGTTGGCTATTCCTAACAGCTCACCA
The DNA here is from genome assembly GCA_903877115.1 of uncultured Legionella sp. Classification (GTDB taxonomy): domain Bacteria; phylum Pseudomonadota; class Gammaproteobacteria; order Legionellales; family Legionellaceae. Next base: position 2,390 of record CAIRCS010000199.1, on the reverse strand, counting down.
CATTCGTCATCCCGAGCGTAGCGAGGGATCTCCAACAGAAAGCACAAGATTATCAGCTAGGAGATCCCTCACTACGTTCGGGATGACGAGGTGGGTTCGGGATGACGAGGTGGGTTCGAAACGACGAAATGGACAGATGCCTCACTCTAAACTGACCCACACCGGCGCGTGATCAGAAGGACGCTCTGCCTGACGGGGCTCTTTATCGATTTCTGCAATCTGGCAATGTGGTTGCAAGGCGTGACTTAACAAGACCAAATCAATCCGCAAACCACGGTTACGCCGAAAACAGGCTGCGCGGTAATCCCACCAAGAATAAGTTTGCGTCTCAGGATGCAAGGTCCGGAAACTATCCTGTAATCCCAGATCTTGAATCTTGGTCAGTGCAGCACGCTCAGCAGGGGTGCATAGGATACAATCTACCCATTCTAAGGGATCATGCACATCCAAATCTTGGGGTGCGATATTAAAATCACCTACCACGACTAATTTGGGATAGCGTTTGAGTTCAGCGGCAATGAATTGAGTTACTCGCTCTAACCACGCCAATTTATAGACGTATTTATCAGAGGTAGGCTCGCTGCCATTAGGGACATATAAATTGATGATACGAACGTCACGGACAGTCGCTGCAATAATCCGCCGTTCTGCAATATCGCTGGTCTCAATAAAGACATCGAGCAGTGGCTCGCGGGCAATGAGGGCCACACCGTTATAGGTTTTTTGGCCTGAATAGGCAACGTGGAGCCCTAAATCCGCGAACCATTGGTGTGGGAATTTCTCATCGGGGACTTTGGTTTCTTGTAGGGCTAGGACATCAATGGCTTTGTCCGCAAACCAATCTAATACTTGCGGGCCGCGGATGGTTAAAGAATTCACATTCCAACTAGCAATCGTTAATTTTGGCATCATACAGTCACATCATAAGTCATGATCAACGGCGCGTGATCCGAGAAAGGTTGTTCGCGGTAAATGCTAACAGTTTGCAAAGCGCTCACCAAACCAGGCGTAATCATTTGATAATCAATCCGCCAACCGACATTTTTTTCCCAGGCGCGTTGCCGCATTGACCACCAGGTATACTGGTCGGGCTCTTGATTTAAGACTCGGAATGCGTCTACCAAGCCAATCGTATCAAATACATGATCCAACCAAGCGCGTTCCTCCGGAAGAAACCCGGAATTTTTTTGGTTGCCGCGCCAGTTTTTGAGATCAATATTACGATGGGCAATATTATAATCGCCACAAATGATCAGTTCTTTGCCGTTGGATTTTAATGCTTCCATTTGTTGGGCAAAGCGCTCCAATACTTGAAATTTGACGGCTTGTCGCTCGGGCCCACTGCTGCCTGAGGGCAAGTACAGTGAAATGACAGTTAAGCCAGGATAATCAAATTGTAAATACCGACCTTCTGTATCGCAATACTGGCATTCAAAGCCTTTTTGAATAGCAATCGGTGGTTTGCGCGCATAGATGGCAACGCCACTATAGCCTTTTTTTTCGGCGTCAAAATAATCACAATGGTATCCTGCCGGAAAATAGTCAGGGATGGCTTCTAATTGATCGCGCTGTGCCTTGGTTTCTTGAATGCAGACAAAATCGGCTTGCTCTTGCGCTAACCAACTATAAAATCCTTTGCGTGCTGCCGCGCGGATCCCATTGGCATTAAAACTGATGACTTTCATACGGGTTCTCTGCGCAATTGCAAGGCCGCTTTAGCCAGACGCTCGCCCATTTTTTTGGCTAAAGTGATTTCATCTTGACTCAATTCACCGGGTGGATGATCCGCAGCAACATGCGTAGGTCCATAGGGGGTGCCGCCAGAGGTCGTATGCCCAAGCGCTGGCTCAGTGTAGGGTAATCCCAATACGACCATGCCATGATGGAAGAGTGGCATCATCATACTGATGAGCGTGGTTTCTTGACCACCATGCATACTGGTAGAAGAAGAAAACACACAAGCTGGTTTATCAACCAATTCACCCGACAACCATAATGAAGAGGTTCCATCCAGAAAATACTTCATAGGTGCTGCCATCGCACCAAAGCGGGTAGGACTACCCAAAGCCAGACCCGAGCAATGGCGTAAATCATCTAAATTCGCGTACAAAGCACCAGACTCCGGGATCTCAGGAGCAGTGGCTTCGCAAATGGGTGAGACGGGCGGTACTGTGCGAACTCGGGCTTCAATTCCGGGTACAAACGCCACTCCACGCGCAATATATTGCGCTAATTGGGCAACTGATCCGGTTTTGGAGTAATAAAGAATTAATACGTAGGGTAGTGCCATATGAGGTAACTCCGAAATTCTGCAGGACTTACGCAAAACTCCGATCTCTTCGTTGGATTTAGTTTTTAATTCGGTCATTTAGTTAACTAAACTCCCTCAT
>CAIRCS010000198.1 GCA_903877115.1 uncultured Legionella sp. | reverse complement strand
CACATCCAATAGCCTCAAGAGAAATAAACGTTGTTAGCAATCTGTCACATTTAACCAATGAGCGCCCATCAGAAGAGATGGCGATACAAACTACGCAACCCCCATCTCAGGCCCCGACTCCAATACCTGTCAAAACATTAAAAATATTTGCGGTGCCTATTTTTGCAGCCCTTTCCTCGTTATCGCTACCAATTTTAATTGTTCTGATGAATAGACAACCGAATCAACCCCGTAACCTATCGCTAGAACAAAAAATACTTGAACCTTTGGTACCGTATCTATGTCTTGTTACCCTAAGAACTTGGCTACTATGGAATAGCGTGGGGCACCGTCTGAATGGTCGAGTAGATGCTTCGATTCAGCCACACGATGATCAGTCTGAAAATGACCCAACGCACGTGGCCGTTGCATTAGTAGCAAACACTGCTAGTTTTACCAATGCGTTATTGGCTGCTTTTGCTATATTATCCAATGCACCACCCGCACTGCTGTGGGCAGGTTCGATTACTATAGGCACGCTCAATTATACAAAGGATTTTTTTACAGAAGTGGTAGATGCTTTTCGTAAGCATGTAGAATCTAGAAATCAAGTCGGTCAGCGAATTAAACCTTTTTTTAAACAAAAACCCATTGATAATGGTGACCAATTCTGCAGAATATTTCGGCTTAGTCTTACGTGAAATACTCCCTATTGCGAGCGGCATCATTCGGTCCCAAGCAACCACTCAAACAACAGCGTCTTTCCTCGCAACCAGAGTATCCAACCGAGCAATATCTGCCATTAACATCCCAATAGGGTTGCTTGTTTATTGGTCCACTGCGTATTTCACTAGATTTGACCTCGTTCAATTTAGAGACAACCTTAAAGCAGCAGGCAAGCAATTTGTGATAGACAATACCCTTTCGCAGTCTTCCCACCGACCCTTACGATTGATGGGAAAAATAAGCAGTGGACAAATCCTAATTGACCTATTGCAAAGGATAAAGATTTCGAGATCAGGGAGCGTCAATGTTACGTTGATGTTCAGCATCATTGGCATGGCTGCGCTCATACAAAAAGCTTTACATACCTATGTAAGTAGCACCAATTCTGTTGGGGTAGAAGCAGACAATGAGGGGATTTTAATGAATTATGCCTTTGGTCAACGCACAGCTTCGCGACTGGCTCCCGATATTGCGGTTGGTATTGCTTGTGTTTCAATTTCACTAAGCGTAGTAGGTACCTTTGCAAGGTCGGCAATATTACATAAACAAGCGCAAGAACTCACTCCAAACCAAGAAACCACTCAAATTGCTATAATAGACACTGATGAAGAAAGGAACAATCAAGTTGAAATGACCTGATCGTAAAAAAACTCATTTTTGTTTATACTAGGGTCTGGTCGATTTAGATTAACCTAAATTCGACAACCAAATCATCGCGAGAGCCACTAATGCTTCTCTTATACAATCTATTCATACAATTAATCCTTGCTCCAATCAAATTTGGCTTACGGCGCTACCATATTCGCCAATGGGAAAACCGAATCCAACTTAAAAAGCATTTAACTACTTTAGATACCATCAGTTGCCCCATCAATGGCTTTGAACTCTCAAGACAAGCACGTGAGCACACCAACGCATATGAATATGTATATGGAGAAATCAATAGCAAATCACTGATTGCATTGCTCTCATTAACCCATCCCGATTCATCGACCGTTTTTTATGACCTGGGCAGTGGCACAGGAAAAGCGGTGTTGGCTTGTGCTATGGTGTTTGATGTGAAAAAATCTTGTGGTATTGAATTATTTCCGATTTTAGACGGAGCAGCCAAGCAGCAATTAGCGCAATTACAATGTATCCCAGAATATCAAGAAAATGCGCAAAAAATCACTTTCGTCTGTGACAATTTTCTTACAGCTAATTTAGCGGATGCGACCGTTATTTTTGTTGCCGCCACAGGATTATTTGGCGACACCTGGGAACAATTAAATCAACGTCTCGAGCAACTTAGCCATAACCCTATTATTATCACCACAACTAAAAAATTGCTGTCACCTCAATTCAAAGTGCTCCACCAAACACGAGTACAAATGTCTTGGGGCATTGTAAATGCTTATATTCAACACAGTCTAATTGACTCATAAACTACATCAGGTTATGCTCATCCACATTTCGTTCAAAAGGATTTAAGATATGTTGAAATCAGAGTTGATTACACGTTTGGCTGAAAAAATACCCCATATTCCTGTACGCACTATAAACAATGGCGTCAATCATTTGATCCAATTAATGAGCGATGCTTTGGCCGAAAATCAACGTATTGAAATTCGAGGGTTCGGTAGCTTTTCAGCCAAGCATCGTTTAGCTCGTGATGCGCACAATCCGAAAACTGGCGAAAAAATGCAAACAGCAGAAAAATTTAGTCCTCATTTTAAACCCGGCAAAGACCTGCGTGACCGCATTAATGCGTCTCGCGACAGTCACGGGCTCCATCAAGAGGACGTAATAGAGTAGTCCTGTAATTTGACGAACTAACCCCAGCCTCAGGTCGGATAGTGCCGAAACATACCTCATTAATAAATATATAAAAGGTTGGGCCTTGGCCAAACCTACCTTTTTTATAGTTATTTAGTCACTCCCCAGGTACGTCATCCTGAGCGAAGCGAAGGATCTCTAATTGATTAGGTTTGTGCCTAATTCCGGAGATCCTTCGCTTTGCTCTGGATGACGTTGAGTCAGTTTTAATCTATAGAAAACAAAATTATCCACAACCTGGGGAGTCACGTTATTTATTGCATTCTGCTTATCATGTATAGCACTAAATTAAGGATTTTCACCCATGCCTACGTAGTAGGCAAGGTCACACCAATTTGTCCTTGATACTTTCCTTTACGGTCGCGATACGACACCGCACAAACTTCATCCGTTTCTAAAAAAATCATTTGCGCAACGCCTTCGTTTGCATAAATCTTGGCAGGTAAAGGCGTGGTATTAGAAAACTCTAAGGTCACATGTCCTTCCCATTCTGGCTCTAAAGGTGTTACGTTCACAATAATCCCACACCGTGCATACGTCGACTTTCCTAAACAAATCGTCAATACATTGCGTGGAACTTTAAAGTATTCCACTGTACGCGCCAACGCAAATGAGTTAGGAGGAATAATACAAACATTCGATTGTACATCCACAAAACTACTGGCATCAAAATTTTTCGGATCGACAATTGCAGAATTAATATTTGTGAAAATTTTAAATTCCGTCGAACAACGTACATCGTATCCGTAACTCGAAACACCATAAGAAATGATGCGTTCAGCATTTTGTTCTCGAATCTGATGACCGGAAAAAGGCACAATCATTTCGTGCTCTTTGGCCATGCGTTCAATCCATTTGTCCGATTTAATTGTCATAAAATCCCCTTAGAAATAAACACCTATTTGTAACATCACAATATCAGCAGTACTGCCACTCCCTACCGTATTGGCATTGATGGAACCAGTAGGCGCTGCGCCATTCGCATAACAATTTTGACCATAATCAATATCATGACGATATTCTAAACTTTCTACAGTGTCTTTCCAAACCGAAATATTATACACCGCATTAATTCGTTGGCGCGGCATATTCAAAGCCAGGGCTTGATTTGACCATTGCCATGATGCACCGACTGAAGAAGGACGTTTGAAACTTTCGAATGTCGCACCACCTTCTAATTGAAACGCCTGAGGTTGCGCCCCCTTTCCATTAAAACTTAAATCACTAACAGGAAAAACGCTGGTAGCAGTTACCCACTCAGCCGTGATGCTATACCGATCAAAACTCGTGGAAATATGTACCCCAGCTGCAGGGATCTTTTTAACATCTTCGTTTCCATTCGTTGATGAACCAAATCCACCAAATGTCCCGGCCGTCCCGCCGGATGATTGAAAACCATTGGCATCATTCACAGAACTCACAAAACTAGCCCCTATCTCCGTAATCCCATCCCATAAATTCGCTATGTATCCCAAATTAGCGCCCCCTACAGCCGTGGTTCCTGCAGTGGCCTCACCTCGATACCCATATACCGCTGCAAAAGGGCCTGAGTCTTTCTGTGATTTGTAACCCAAGATGATTGGGCGGGATTTGATCCGGGTTAACATCATCGGCAAAGTTGCACTCACCATCGCAGTAGAATACCTGCCGAATGGGACGTAAAGTTGCCCTAAAGTACTATAAAAAGGTGAGCGATCCAGATCGCCAATGTTCACAAATCCCATATTAAGATTCATAGCGGAGTTGGTAACACGTGGCATGCCATTTGCAGGTGGGGCTGCGTTATAAGCTAATGCCATATACGCCTCCACATTTTTATTCAATATGGCAGCAAGATCCAATTCGCTAGAACCCAAATTCCAATCGGCGTCCCCTTCATTGAAATAAAGCCGTCCAATAGAACCAAACGGTACAACCGCGCCACTCAGTGCTAGAATTGGACGGTCAGGCTGCGCGTAACCCATTTTAGTATAAGCACGCTCCAAGCTCCGTCGTTGCTGCATCAAACGAATATCGCGATTAATACTTGAAATATTGACGATATAATCCGAACCATCGAATGCCGGTCTACTTCCTAAATAGGGAGAAGAAATCACGGGAGTACCCGCAATATAAGTCAATACATGATCTCCCGTCACCAACGCAGTAGGATAGAAATCTGCAGATTCAGGATCCACATCTACAGCAGTATGTACTTGAACGGGTGTGGATTCATATTTCATAGTAGGAATCAAGGTTTCCTGATTAGACTTCATCTCCGGCACAGGAGGCACAGAGGATGCTTTGATTGCTCTTTTATTACGATGAAAGCGCAAATGACTCGATTTATTCGCCTGAGCATCATCACTAGTCGCTAAGTTTTTAGGTAATGAGCCATGTTGAGTTTGTAATGCCAGAGTCTGCTGCCGCAACAGGGTCATTTGTTGCTGCGAAATGGCAGCTTCATCCTGTGCGGCATAAGACAGGACGCCAGTTGAAAGCAGTAAAATAGTTGCAATATATTTCATTATCAATCCCCATGCGTATTAAAATTTCACCAGACCAGTTTCCAATATCCAAAGAGGTCAATTACGAAGATGGTTCGGTGAAAAATCAGGTATTATTATTAGTTTTGTGATTCACGAAGGGTTGTTTTTCTTTAGGAAAGCGCACAGAAATAACTTACATGAGTAGCGGCCTGATTGCTGTTAGCTTGACACGATCGGAGCTTTGAAAACGTGAAGGTGTGCTTGTTGTCCATCGAGCTTTTTCGAAGATTCGATCGTGTCACGATGGCGACAATCTGGAATGCTAATCATGTAAGTTATTTCTGCGCGCGTCCTAAGGCCATTTGGAACCAAAACAGCCGCATTATACGATCCAAATCAAAAACTAGCTAGAAGAAAACGGGGGAAATTAAATTCATTTAATAGGAAGTATATGAAATAAAAAAACCCGCCATAGAGGCGGGTTTTCAAAAAGTCAGCTACGATTAGGCATTGATAAATTTCAAGTCCAAACCGAAGACGATACCTTGAGCACTGAAGCTAGATGAAGAAGTAGATGCTGAAGTACTCACGCCAGCATTAACATTGCGGAATGCATTGATGTATTGACGGAAATCATAATTAATATCAAATCCTACAGTACCGAATCCTGTCATATCCCAGTCATAATTTAAACCGAGTTTACCAGCAACAACAGGCGTAATCGCTACAACACTGCTGCTAGTAGTTACAGAAGCAGCACTAACAACGTCACCATATGTCAAAGACGATTTAGAGAAACCAGCTAATGCAGAGAAATCGCCTTTACCATAAATATCTAAATGATCAATCAATTCGTACGCAGCTTGTAAACTTACTTCTGGTCCGAAACCATTGAATGTATTTGAGTTGTTTGAAGTGAAGTTGTAGTTTGACGCAACAGCAGGAGCACTGTTCTGTACATACGCAACGTTACCGTTCATAGCAACATTATTAGAACCTGCTACTCTAGCCCACTTCCAACCCCAGCCTAAGTTAGCTGATGTTACATCGCTGAAATCGATATGTTGGCCAAACAACATGTTCACATCATCCATTTTTGGATTAGCAGAAGCTGTGCCACCATAATTAGCCAAAGAAGTGATATAGGTAGTTCTGATCATTTGGTTTCCAGAAACAATCGCTCGGCTACCAGTCAAATCAGTCGCGCCATAAGTTTTGTTCTGAGTATTGCTGATATGATACCAGTCAAGAGAAACGCTTTTTCCAGTGCCGTAAGTCATCGCACCGTTAATTTGGAATCCCCATCCAAATCCTGGTCCAACGTTAGACGTCAAATTACCACCAGCTGTACTAGCAACAGTAGTTGATTGATTTCCAGCGCCGATATTCAACCATAATGCTCTTGCACCAACTTCCCATCCAGAACTTTCACAAGGCATGGTCACAGGAACTGCACTGCAAACAGGACCCATTGTTCCTGCAAACGCAGCACTAGAGCCGAGCGCAAGAACAGCTACCGCTGTTTTTTTCAGATTTAACATAAGATTCTCCACTTTTTTATTATTAATTTCCGTTTATTCAGTTAAAACGCCGTGACTTTATTAAGCTCAGTACGCCATCATCGCTCTAATTTCGAAAACGTACTTAAAACGATTATCAGGCCTCAAACTGCAATTGTCAACAACATCCTATGAAATTTATCTAATCTACTCTAGGACATTCAAAATCACATCGTTTACAGATGATACCTCTGCTAAGAAAACAGTATCATAGTTGGTATCGAGACAGTCAAGTGTTTTTAAATTTTTTTTATTCCCTGGTTTTATGTCTAAACATAATGGGAGTGTTATACTTCTTGCATCAAGTTGACTAGGATTCTCATGCACCAAACATTATCAATTATTCGTCCCGATGATTGGCATGTCCATTTTAGAGATCATCATTTGCTTGCACACACCGTCGCCGCGACTGCCAAACATTTTTCGCGCGCTTTGGTGATGCCTAATTTACAACCAGCGCTTACTTCTATACAAGCATTATTAGAATACCAGCAAAGAATACTTGCCCACGTACCCCAAGACCACTGCTTTCGTCCTTATATGACCTTATACTTAAATAGTACTGTCTCCCCCTATGACTTAGCCAGCGCTGCACAGCATCCCGATATCTTAGGCGCTAAGCTCTATCCAGCTGGTGCCACGACCAACTCCCAAGAAGGGGTGCAAGACATCAAGATCTTATATCCGTTGTTTGAAATCATGCAGACTTATGATTTGGTTTTACAAATTCATGGCGAAGTCACTTACGGAGACATTTTTGAGCGTGAAGACTTATTTATTACAACCCAGTTAATACCCTTGATGGCCAACTTTCCAAAACTGCGTATTGTCTTAGAACATATATCGACCCAACGCGCTGTTGAGTTTGTGATGCAAGCATCTGATCAAATTGGAGCAACCGTCACCCCACAACATTTAATGTTCCATCGGAACCATCTGCTTGTTGGCGGCATTAAGCCACATTACTATTGTTTGCCTATTCTAAAGCATCAAACCGACCAGCAGGCAATTCAGCAAGCGGTGCGTTCAGGTCATCCTAGATTTTTTGCTGGTACTGATAGCGCACCGCATGCGCGCAGTCAAAAAGAGAATGCTTGTGGCTGCGCCGGAATATTTTCAGCACCCTATGCGCTGGCTTGCTATACACAAATCTTTGAGGAACTGGATGCACTGCCCAAACTCAATGATTTTTTGTCAAAATTTGGTGCCGAATTTTATCGATTACCGGTTCAAACAGACACCATTACCTTGATCAAGCAAGCACAAACAGTGGCTGCCAGTTTACCTTTTGGGCAGGAACAAATTGTTCCCATTGCTGCTGGTTCGGTACTCAATTGGAGTGTCTATGAGTAAGCAACAGGGTAATTTCAAAGATAGGTTTCGGGGTTTTCTACCTATCATTATTGATATTGAAACCAGTGGTGTTGATCCTAAAGCATCAGCTTTATTAGAAATATGTGCGGTTTTATTAGAGATTGACGCAGCCGGCTATGTCAAACCCGGAGATTATTTTTTTGAACATATTTTACCGTTCGAAGGTGCGCATTTAGATGCAAAATCACTTGAATTCAACCAAATTGATCCATTCCAGCCATTACGCTTTGCATTAGATGAGAAAACAGCACTGACTCAGTTATTTGTGCCCCTCCAGCGCGCAATTAAAAAACAGAGCTGCCAACGAGCCGTGCTGGTTGGTCATAATGCATGGTTTGATTTATTGTTTTTGAATGCGGCCATGAAACGCTGTGGGATCCATTCCCCTTTTCATGCTTTTACTTGTTTTGATACCGCCACGTTAGCAGGCGTTATTTATGGTCAAACTGTGCTAGCAAAAGCAGCGCAAGCTGCCGGCGTGGCATTCGATGCAAACGAAGCCCATTCAGCAATTTATGATGCGCGTAAAACTGCGGATTTATTTTGTACTATGTTGAACACATGGAACGATAAAACGGGGATGTAGCGATGTGAGTTAAGCCCTCATGCCTACGTCCCGCATATAAGCCGCGGGACGTAGGCATGAGTAAATTGCACAAAAAATAGGCTACTACAGTTTATCAGCATTTGTTGCTAAATACGCAGCCACACCTTCTGGAGAAGCTTTCATGCCTGCTTGTCCTTTTGTCCAACCAGCAGGACACACTTCACCATGTTCTTCATGGAACTGAACCGCATCGACAAGCCGAATTAATTCATCCACATTCCGTCCAATAGGTAAATCATTGACAATTTGAGACCGCACAATCCCTGCTTTATCAATCACAAAAGCCGCGCGCAATGCAATACCAGCTACAGGATGTTCAATACCATAAGATTGACAAATGGCATGTGACATATCGGCCACCATGGGATAGCTGACTTGCCCAATCCCGCCTTTATCAATAGGGGTATTGCGATAAGCATTATGCGTAAAATGTGAATCGATAGAAACTGCTATGACTTCAACCCCTCGTTGTTGAAACTCCTTGATGCGATGATGCAACGCAATCAATTCAGAGGGACATACGAAAGTGAAATCTAATGGATAGAAAAAAACTATCGCATATTTTCCTTTGATATAGTCATGTAAATTAAATTTATCGATGATTTTTCCATCTGCTGCCACAGCAGGCACCGTAAAATCAGGTGCTGAACGACCTACTAATACACTCATGTTACTCTCCTTTGACGGGTCCATTGACAATTCTACTATGTCAACAGCCCAAAATAATTACTTAGCACCTTGTAATAACGGCTCCAACTCACCAGCCGCATACATTTCAGAAATAATATCGGAACCACCGACCAACTCTCCGCTCACATACAGCTGAGGAAAAGTCGGCCAGTTTGCATATTGCGGCAAAACTTGGCGAATATCTGGATTAGCCAACACATCCACAGAAGCAAATCCGACACCGCATGCTTCAATACATTGTACTGCTCGAGCAGAAAATCCGCATTGAGGCTGTTTAGGACTTCCCTTCATATATAAAAGGATAGTATTGTCAGCAATCTGTTGTTTGATTTTTTCCATCGTACTTTGAGTATCGTCTACCACAATTCAACCTCTTTCTATATAAAACTTGAGAAATTATGACGAAACTCTCTGCAGATAGCAATATTAATATAGTAAGCATAGCCACCAAATAATCATTGCAGTAGTATAAAGTTCATGCTATTAATTTCGTTTTAATTTTAGGAGCTACTCATGGTATTTAAATTGCCGGAATTACCTTATGCATTAGACGCCCTTGCACCACACATTTCCAAAGAAACTTTAGAATACCATTATGGTAAACATCACAATGCTTATGTCACAAATTTAAATAAACTACTAGTAGCCGATACGGCCTTTGCATCACAATCATTAGAGAGCATTATCAAAGGTTCCAATGGTGGCATCTTTAATAATGCAGCTCAAACATGGAATCATACCTTTTATTGGCATTGCCTCTCTCCTCAGGGTGGTGGTCAACCTACGGGTAAACTTGCAGATGCCATTCAGAAAGAATTTGGCTCTTTTGAAGATTTTCAAGAACAATTTACTCAAACTGCCCTCACTACGTTCGGATCCGGTTGGGCTTGGTTAGTCCAAGATGCTGAGCAGAAACTCAAAATCGTCAGTACTTCGAATGCAGGTTGTCCACTCACAACAGAATTCAAACCTCTTCTAACTTGTGATGTATGGGAACATGCTTACTATATTGATTATCGCAATGCACGCCCCGATTATCTAAAAGCATTTTGGGCATTGGTCAATTGGGAATTTGCGGCACATCATGCAGCAGATTTTAAAGCCTAAAGATCTATGTTAGAAATTATTTATTTTTTGCTAATCGGAGTATGTACAGGTATATTATCTGGATTATTCGGCATAGGGGGCGGTATCATTACCGTGCCCGCGCTCATTTTCGTCCTCCAGCTTCACCCCGTTTTCCAAGCAGCAGATACTATGCATATTGCCGCCTGCACGTCACTCGCGACCATGGCGATGACCTCTGTATCCAGTGCCCATGCCTATCACCGACGTAACGCTCTGGTTTGGCCTATTTTCTGGAGAATTTTGCCAGGATTATGCCTAGGCCTTCTGTTTGGAACTGCTTTAAGTCACCTGTTTAGCAATAAAGTGCTCATCGAGCTCTTTGCCGTTTTTCTCATTGCGATGGGTATTCATCTGCTATTCGATGCCAGACGCTACCAATCACCCGCAACCACTTCCGGGTTCAAATCAGATCAGCAAAAGTTTTCTGTCAACCAGCAGTGGCTGCTCGTTGGGGGAAGTTTTATTGTAGGGAATTTATCTGCTTTGTTTGGCATAGGTGGCGGCGTTCTGCTGGTCCCTCTGTTTTTACAACTGCGCTGCACTATGCATCAGGCCTCAGGCACTTCAGCACTCTGCGGAATCGTATCGGCATTAGTAGGGATGCTCCTTTTGTCCAGCCTTCCACAGCCGGTATCCCAACTGCCTCACATATTAGGCAATATCTATTGGCCGGCCGCTTTATTTATTGGCATTGCGTCAGTCATCTGCGCACCCTTGGGTGCGCGTCTGGCTTTTTATTTGAAAACACCCCTGCTGAAACAACTATTTTCTGGGGTCTTATTTATCTCAGCCTGGTGTTTGTTCTAAATCTGACGGTTGTGAACCAGAGCTGCTGGTCGGGGGAATGTTCTGAAAATCAGATGACGTGGAACCTGATGAAGACGGTGTCAGCTGATAATACTGAAACAGTTTGACTACCCGCTTAACTTCACTCCATTCGCGAGCAAACATAACCACTTTTTCAGCTTGTTCAGGCATGACATCGCCCATTAAATACACCACCCGATTGGATGTAACCACTTTAAACTGACCAGGCTCAATGTTGGAGTCTGAAACAATTTCCGAGCGAATTTTTGCCGTAATCCAACTATCCAAAATAGAATCACTACTTTCAGTCTCATCAGTCAAAGCCAATTCATTATAAAAATGCCGTTTGCCATGTACTGATTGCATCCGCTTATCCACTAATGCACGTAAAGATTGTGTCGGTACATACCCAACCAATAGAACGTCTCGCTTAAATACCGTAGTCTCAATAGAACAACCACGACATTTTAACTGACCATCCACATACAAAGCCTGCTTTACTTGGGTAAGTAATTGCAAATCAGCCAACTTCTTATACCAATTGTGTCGATCGTAGATGACATTCGCACCTGTCCATACATCAGAAAGACACGCACTCAAGCCCAAGCAAAGAATACTCACACAAACCGTACGACCCAATAATTTCATCCTAAACCTCGCTATTTCGAGCACGATCCTAAACTGTACCACAACCAAATAATGAACGATCAATTACATCACAAAAACAGTGCAAGATAAATAAATGCATTTCTCGAATCCACGCGGAAGAATCTCCAGGTATACGCAGCTCAATATCATGTGCATTCAATTGGTTTCCTAAAACTCCGCCATCTCGCCCAGTCAATGCAATCACACGCATTTTTTTATCATGTGCAGCATTGATCACGTTGTTCATTGCTTTTGATCGCCCGGCAGTAGTCAATATAATGACTACATCATTGCCGTGACCCAATGCTTGAATTTGTTGCGCAAAAACCTGATCATTATGACCATTGTCAGTCATAGCGGTTGCTGCTGCACCATTTCCAGCTAAATTAATCACAGGTAAGCTAGGACGTTCCACCTCAAAACAATGCAGCATGGCAGTAGAAAAATGCAGGCAATTTGCTGCTGAACCCCCATGCCCACCTATAAAAATTTTACCATCATTCAAGAGGCAATCGACCAAACGTTGACCCGCTTGCGCAATACAATCCGACAACACATCAACCAAGGCAATTTTGCCTTCGATATCATGGGCAAACAACGTCCTAACACGCTCATTCAGATTGATCATAGACACCCCATCAGTGCATGCCAAATGCATTTGGAATCCAACAAATCGTTGGAGGATGACCTTGTAAAGTAACCACATCAAACCGACAAGGGTATTGGTCCGACGCGTTATGACATTGTAAGTAATAGGCAGCCACTTTCATGATTTTACGCTGTTTTGCTGATGTCACACTTTCAAGCGCACCACCGTACTTTGCATCAACCCGAGCACGGACTTCAACGAACACCAAGTGGCTGCCATCTTGCATGATCAAATCAATTTCACCCATCCGCGCGCGATAATTACTCGCTTTCCAAACCAAGCCTTGACGCAATAAATACTCCCTAGCCAAGTCTTCCGCAACAAATCCCCTTTGGAGCGACATAGTTTTACCCTAATATTTTGGTGATAATCTTATCCAAAGCAGTCAGATCCGCATAATGGATCACGATGGTTCCACGCTCTGCTTCCACTGCTTTAACGCGCACATCGGTGTGTAAATGTTGCCCCAATTTATTAATCTGAGACTGCAATATCTCAGAATAGGCCACTCGTGGTTTTTTAGGATTAGCCTTGGTTGCTTTCGCTGCATTAACCAATCGCTCAGTTTCTCGCACGGATAATCCTTTTGCAACCACCAAATTTGCAATACGCTTTTGTTCCTTGTCAGTTAACGTCAATAAACTGCGAGCATGCCCCATATCCAAACTACCTTGTTCCAAAAAAGCTTGAACTTCCGTCGACAGATTCAGTAAGCGCAAATGATTAGAGACTGCTGCACGTGATTTCGACAAAATTTCAGCAATTTGTTGATGGGACAACCCAAAATCCGTCAACAAACGTTGCATCGCACGCGCTTGATCCATAGCAGATAAATCTTCGCGTTGTAAATTTTCGATCAAGGCCAATGCAATGGCTGTCTCATCATTTACTTGTCGAATTAGGACAGGTACTTGTGACATGCCTAATTGTTGGCAAGCACGCCAACGTCTTTCTCCAGCAATAATCTCAAAGTGATCCGATTCTAATGCCCGCACAACCAGAGGTTGCAATAATCCTTGTTGGCGAATGGAGTCAGCTAATTCAGTAATCGTTTCAGCAGAAAAAGTGCGTCGCGGCTGATACTGACCGGGAATCAAACTCATAATGGGGAGATATGCAATCTGAGCCTGTTCATCAACAGGCATATTAGATTCAATTTGGACAGCAGCTTGGCTCAATAATGCCGATAAATTTCGGCCCAATCCACCACGTTTTTGACTCATACTGTAACCTCTTGTCGCTTAATCAATTCTGATGCAAAAACCATATAAGCAGCCGCACCATTAGAATTTTTATCATACTGTATGGCAGTCAACCCATGACTGGGCGCTTCTGCTAAACGCACATTGCGTGGAATGGTAGTTCGGTATACTTTATCCGCAAAATGCGTAAGTAATTGCTTCGACACATCCGCACATAAACGACTCCGCGCATCATACATTGTTCTCAATATCCCCTCAAGTTTAAGCCGAGGATTCAGAGCATGCTGCACTTGTTTTATGGTGTCTAATAAAGCAACCAATCCTTCCATCGCCAAATATTCACATTGCATAGGAATTAACACTGAATCAGAAGCCATGAATGCATTGAGCGTTAATGTATTTAATGCAGGCGGACAATCAATGATTATATAATCATAACGCGTCAACACCGGACGTAAAGCTTGCAATAAAAAACTTTCACGCTGTTCTTTCGACATCAAAGTCACTTCGGCAACGGTCAAATCGCTATTCGCAGGCAATAGATCAAATCCATTCCCAGCCTGCAAACACGCCTGTTCAAACGTACAATCTTGCAACAACACATCATTCGTCGACCAAACTAAATTGTGTTTATCCATTCCGCACGCTAATGTCGCTGAACCCTGGGGGTCCAGATCAATCAATAGCACATTTTGTTCGGCGGCTTTGAGTGACGCAGTTAAATTAACTGCTGTAGTGGTTTTACCCACGCCCCCTTTTTGATTTGCAACAGCGATAATTTTTGCCATATTTCAGTATCCTTGTATCATTGTTGAGATTGTTCAATAAATTATGTCATCTTTAAGACTTCAGTCTAAGTCTTTAAAACCTCAGCCGGAGAAAGAGGAGACTCTTAACCAACTACGCGGGAATAACACAGTTCTCATTTTCGAGCACTACGCAATATCGCTCTTTCGCCATTCCGGGTACTTGATAAGATTCCAGTCTATGAGCATGCGACACCGCAGACAACTCTAAATTCACACTAGGACCCTTCATCGCCACCCATTTCCCCTGAGGATGCAATAAATGTTCCGTCAAATCTAGCATTGTTTGCAATTCAGAGAAGGCACGACTGACTATAATATCAAATAGGGCTTCTGGTTGATAATGCTCTACTCGAGTTTGGACAATCTCCACATTCGTTAAATTCAACACCCGCTGCGCTTCTAACAAAAAACGGGTTTTCTTACCATTGCTATCCAACAAAACAATACGTTTGTCTGGATAACAAAGCGCCAACGGAATGCCGGGCAAGCCCGCTCCCGTCCCCACATCCAAAACATGCCTCCCTGTTATCCATGGAGCAATCGCCAGGCTATCTAAAATGTGATGCTCTACCATTTCCGCAATGCCATGAATTGCCGTCAAATTATAAGCACGATTCCATTTATCTAATAACTTCAAATATTCATGACAAGCACGTGCCAACTGATCTCGGTTTCCTGGCACCTTCAAAGCTATCAAACCAGCTTTAATGGCTATTTCAATATCATCTTTGGGCGATAAATTCCGCGCCAATGCGATTTTTTTAATATGGGCTAACAATAAGGATAAGGCCGCCGGGGTCACTCCCGAAATCCGCCCAGCTTGCGCCAAAGTTCTAGGTTGCACCTGGGTCAATTTTTGGATCTCTTCATTCGATAGGCCAGACACTTGTCGATAATCTATGTCAGACGGCAATTGAGTAGCCTCATAGCGTTGCATTTTTTCAATATCAGTACGTTGGCGTTCAATATACCCATCATATTTGGCCTGAATTTCTATTTGTTGTGCGATCTCATCCGCCACCAAAGGCAAATTCAAATCGACAATCTTTTGCAAATCCTGATACTGTAATTCAGGACGCTTCAAGATCTCCGTAGCGCGACAATCATGCTGCATGGGTGTCGTCAAAGTTTCTTGCAAAGCTTGATTATGGCGTACGCGCACCCAAGTATCCTTTAATTGTTGCTGCAAGCGTTCAATCCCATCACGTTTTTCACAAAAAGCTTGCCAGCGTACATCGCTCACCAGACCTAGTTGACGACCGATTTCAGTCAAACGCAAATCCGCATTGTCTTCGCGTAATAATAAACGATATTCTGCACGCGACGTAAACATTCGATAGGGTTCTTGCGTGCCACAAGTAATCAAATCATCAATTAACACACCAGTATAACCTTCGTCGCGTCTTGGACTCCATAAAGTTTCTTCACGTACCCAACGTACTGCATTCAACCCTGCAATCAGCCCTTGCGCAGCAGCTTCTTCATATCCTGTCGTACCATTAATCTGACCAGCAAAAAATAAATTCTCAAACGCTTTGGTCTGTAAATAAGCCGTTAATCCTCGAGGATCAAAATAATCGTATTCAATGGCATAACCAGGACGGGTGATATGCGCATTTTCAAACCCACGCAAAGTCCGGACAAATTGTACCTGAACATCAAACGGCAAACTGGTTGAAATCCCATTCGGATAAATTTCATTCGTGGTTAAGCCTTCAGGTTCCACAAAAATTTGATGCGCCTGTTTCTCTGCAAAACGCACCACTTTGTCTTCAATAGAAGGGCAATAACGTGGACCAACCCCCTCAATAACACCCGCATACATAGGCGATTGATGTAAATTTTGCCGAATAATATCGTGAGTCTGGCTCGTTGTATGGGTAATAAAACAAGAAATTTGTTGGGGATGTTGCTGAGGGGTTCCTTGATAAGAAAACACAGGAACTGGCAGATCACCAGGCTGTTCGACCATTTGTGAATAATCCAAAGTGCGACCATCAATCCGTGGCGGTGTCCCCGTTTTCAAACGTCCAACCGGCAATACTAATTCTCGCAACCGTTGCGCCAAAGCAATCGCAGGGGGATCGCCTGCGCGTCCTCCTGGATATTGATTCATGCCAACATGAATTTTACCACCCAAAAAAGTTCCCACTGTCAGGACAACCGCACGGGCACGCAGGGTCATTCCAAGTTGCGTAACCACGCCCACCACGCGCTCGCCTTCAATCAAAACATCTTCCACAGCTTGCTGGAATAGGGTCAAATTAGCTTGTGTTTGCAACATATGGCGGATCGCTTGGCGATATAAAACACGATCAGCTTGCGCGCGCGTCGCGCGCACAGCAGGTCCTTTGGAGGCATTTAAGATTCTAAACTGAATACCTGCTAAATCAGCGGCATGTGCCATTGCACCATCCAGCGCGTCAATTTCCTTAACCAGATGGCCTTTACCAATCCCGCCGATGGCAGGATTACACGACATCTGCCCAAGTAAATCCATGTTATGCGTCAGCAATAAAGTAGTCGCGCCCATACGCGCAGCTGCCAGAGCCGCTTCAGTACCTGCATGTCCGCCACCGACCACGATGACATCATAATGTATTGCTAAATTCATAAGATTAGAATGCTCAATTTTTGGTTGATATTATACATGAATTATACAGATTCACCTAAGCAAATAAACGAGATGGAATAGAAAAACAATTCCCTTCAACGTGCTTACTATACACTTTAGGCGCACTAAAAAAGTTCAGATACTGAGTGTCATCCAAGATTGATGTGGTTTTCACCTCTTCAGGTTTGCATGTTTTGGCCAATTTATCCAGGGCATACGCCAAAGCAGCTGAAGCAACTAACACGAACACGTATGAAGGCACCATACACACCGTGGCAGGCGCATAGACCAAGGTCAAACCAATCAAAGTCGGAATCAAGGCTCGCATCAAAGTAGCACGCGCTAATTCAAGATACTGATATTGAATCGAGGCAGATTGATACTCGATTTGGGCCCCTATGTTGACCAGATGCAAATGCAAATCATGCATTTCTTTGTCATGATTGATTTGTGGGGCTTGTACTTTTAAATCGTTAAACTCTTTAAAGAACGCTGCTTCTTGAGCTTGCAACGCAGTTCTTTCCTCTTTTGCCTGAGCAATTTGCATTTGCGCCCGAACCGTACGGTAAACAATGGTCAATGCCAAACACAACATAGTCCCTGATTTGGCTAAGAAAACACTTAACGCAAGCGGCAAAAACCCGCCTATCAATAGCGACGCACACATTGCAAACGCCACCAACAACGCTTTGGTATAAATACAATCCATCCACAAGAAGGTCTTTTTCTTTTCCCAGCGTTGCTCACTATCTTGCTGTCCTTGATGGACCTCATTCAAGTCAAGCAACCAATCAGCCAAGACTGCTTCTTCTGCGGTCAACAATACCAAAGAATTTTGTGTCTTGTTTACAAGATGCTCATGGAGGAGTCGGATTTGTTCAGAAGACTCAAGAAACCCAAAGTCAGGATATATTAGCAACAAATCTTTTTGCACACCATTTCGAATGTTTTGAATAATAGAGTTAGTCAAATCAGTAGACCGAAAGTCATATTGCTGTTGATTTTCTAAATATTTTTCTTCTTCCTCCTTAAATGCCAAGTCGGCCAGATAAATATCCATACACAGCAGAAAACAAGTGGCAAAATTCCCTAACCACTCATATATTCCTACGCCGGTCCACCATTCCAGACAAACCAAATTAATCGGACCCCATACATAGTCATTTAAGATGCGATATTTATACACATCCCAATAAGCGACTAAATAACGAGTGCGATATTCTGCACGTTCTGCAGCAGTCAATCCTTCCAGTTCTTTTAACCATTTGGGATTATTCCACCAAACATTAAACAATTTCAATGCAAAAAAACTACCGCGGAATATATATAAAGACCAAGAAATCTGCCCAGGCCAATACGTGGTTTCGGCCAAGAGAGTACGCGCATCCGTTTGTCCCGCATATTCAAGGACTAAATCCAGGTTAGGACGGCCCCAAACCCAGAACAAACGTGTATTATTGCGATCATCAATATATTGAATAAAATCTTTAAACGTTTTTTCATACCATTTATCACTATCCACATTAGAAATAATGGGTTTATGGTGCAATAATTCAGCAAGACTGGCTATATTAGAACCGTTTTTGGTCAATATCGCTTGACAAGCCTCTAGTTTTTCCAAACTCTTTAGATAGTCAGTTTTCGGTTCTAATTGTAGTCCAATCTCTTGCTCAATGGCTTGCAAATGAGCAAACAATTGCAAACTAGCCCACAATAAGTCTTTTTCGATCTTAGCGGCTTGGGCACTATGCGGCGTCGTAAAATCGCCTTGATATTTTTCCAAAATATTATCAACGTTAGTTAAGATTTCAGCGCGATAACAATCGGTATTGAACAAAGCAACATTATTAAAACAACGAGTGGGGGTAACCGTACCTGGAATAACTGCCGTATTCAGTTCCTGCAGTTGTGCATTCAACTCAGCCCGCGTCAAATGGCTCGGCGTCAAAGCACTCAGCATTGATAAATGCTGTATATATCTTTGATTTTCGCCATGTTGACTATGCATTTCAAGCACCCCGGACAACGGGCGATCACCTATGCTGCGACGCAACATAAATCACCCGAAAATACACACAAAAACTACTATATGCACTATTTTACTACACATCCGGGTGTCTTGTAAATGAAAATATACGTCATGCGCATAATAAATTCATAGTATTTAAAGGCAGATCATAACCGTGTCGTCCCCGCCCATAAACCATCTTCCATGCCTATAAACTGTCATCCCCGCGCAGGCCTGGGATGACACGGTTTTTTAAGGACCACAGCCTATTTATCTTGCGTTCCCTCTAACATCTTAGCCACACCCTGGCGAAACTGGCCAAATGCCAATATTCGCGACAATTTTTGACTTTTTGTCAAATAAATTACGCCAGATTGATCATTCATCCCAATCGCCGGAAATAACAGCAATTGATTCAATTGGGTAGATAACACAAAGCTATCCATACCCAAAGCATATAAACGGTTATAACTATTTAATTGCTCTGCCCAATGGTGCTGCTGCCCTAATTGGTGTTTAAAAACCCAAGGCATATCACAAAAAATCACCCCATTTAAATCCCGATCTTTGGCCGTGTTCTCTATGCCAGAATAAACAGAAGAGGTTGCGTAAATGGGCACATCACTCGCAAAATAATACCGTAGCAATGGCATGATTTGGCGTGCAATGGAAGGATAAGCAATCAAAATTATAACATCGAAATCATTCCGTCGTTTATAAGCATTATCCGAATTTGCAACCGTTTTAGTCGGCCGCACCCGGGCAGCACTTTCCGAAGCATGTAATAATTGCCGAACCCCTGCCGACAAATCCGCTCCGGGGGAATATTGCCAGGTTTCTATGACCTGGCCCTTATAAGCAGACCATTGTGTCGTAAAGGCCTGCGCCACTTCCGTTCCCCACTCTCCCGCCGGTGCTATCACCAAAGCCTTAGAATATCCCGATTTGCGCGCTTTGGTTGCTACTTGCCGCGCCTCATGGGCAGGAGACAATCCAAACTGAAATGCCATTTGGTCTGAAATCCTTGGGGTTTCATTTAATAAAATAGTCGGTACCGGATGCGGTAGTTTAGCAACCTTGGCAACATCGAGTTTGGTCAGAGGACCTACAATATAATCAGCCCCGTCCTCTAATGCACGTTGATACACTTTATCTGCATCTGCTTCATCCGTATTATAAACACGGACAGAAAGCTTAGAGTATCGATCGCTGGTTTGGTATGCCGCCATAAACCCATCTTGGATGGCTTGCCCCGGACCACTCAATGGACCTGTCAACGGCAACATCAAGGCCATGCGTTTGGGAGGTACAAATAAATGCTCTTCAATTTTGTCCAACGGGTTAGGGAGCAGTGCATTCGCAGGATGATTCGGGTATTGCTCTTGCCAGCGAGCCAGATCGCTGATAATAGAATGTGGATTATGATACGTTTTACGCGAAATGTCGGCCAATTCGATCCAACCCCGCAAATGCCCATTCCCATTGGATTCTGCAACCAGCATGTCTATGTCAGCTTGAGATAATTTGGTTAAGCATAGCCATAACGCACGCTGATTATTCGTTTTTGCAACCGGATCTTGTAGCAAATAGTCTAATTTGATCCGCTCCACCACCGCCTCAATCAACGCACCCTTTGCTTGATAAGCATAAGCCAACATATCATGGTATTGCATTTGATAAAAAGTCGACAAACCTCCGGGATTTTTAATCGCAGCTAATTTGGTAATCGCTTGTTTGGGTTGATTGCGAATAAGATCTATTTTCGCCAATAATACATTTTTCTCATCAGCCAGTTCTCCGCTCATAGGCCCCGCATCTTGCAGGATCGTCAAGCCCTCTGGCCATTGGCCCTCATAAATTGCACGCCCAGCAGCCATTAATTCTAGCGCTTGTTTTTCTCTTCCTGTTTGATTTTTGGCCATAGCAAGATATGCT
>CAIRCS010000197.1 GCA_903877115.1 uncultured Legionella sp. | reverse complement strand
ATGGATGTCTCAACAACAAATAAAAAGCTGAAGTCAGTGCTAGTCAATACATTATTCTTTGGAATTGTAGGATCATATATTGGTGGACTAATTTCTGCACTCATATGGATCAAACTTACATCCTTTTATCATAATATCTTCTATACCTTTCTTCTATCGCCAGTCATTGGCTTCCTTCCCGGAGCGTTAACAGGACTTTTGTATTCCACAACTTACTTCAAGACCGAAATTGGTGGTCTTAAGATAGCTGCACTCTACGGTTTTTTAGTAATGACAACCATAGGTGCCTTTATGTCTTTTATACACCCAGACTACACCTATGACATCAATTACAAACAAAGTATTGATATCATTTCAACTATCAAGTTCACATCATCGCTAGCCTTGTTAGGAGCATTTTGTGCATTAGTTTGTGCAAAATTAGTTAATAAAATATATAAATATTAGACAGAGTAAAAACAATGCAAAACCTAATTCAAGCCATTTTAAATAAATACCCTGCGGCAAGAGCCTCATCAAGGTTTTCAGGAGATCATGAAGTTCTTAAGCTTTTTAGCTCACTGAAGGACGAGATATCTGAATTAGACTGTATTAAAAACAATCCGAATTTGGTTGTGAAATATTCTTGCGGCAAAGGAAATTGGGCTGCAATACCCTGGCTAGCTGTTCTAGACAAAAGAGAAACTTCGAGCACGCAACGTGGCACTTACATCGTATTGCTATTTGGTGAAGCTGGTGAGGGTTGTCATCTGAAGTTAGCACAGGGTGTCACTGACCTCCAGAATGATTTGGGTAAATCCGCTGCAATATCCCAATTAATAAACCAAGCCAATAAGATTCGTGAATTATTTTCTAGTGTTGATGTGGATGATTTTGATTTGTCGGGGGACCCGAGATTAGATCAAACAAATACAACTGCAAAACTCTATGAATCCTCAACAATACTTTCTAAGTATTGGCCAACAAACTCAATCCCAGCAGACAATTTAATTGGGGATAGCTTTAATGTTCTATCTAGATGTTACGAAAAATATATTCTCAATAGAGAGGTCCTTGCTCATGAAGATGATCCTGATGATTTCAACCAAGGTCGTAAGATATGGGCCATTTCTGTCGGTGAAAATGGAAGGTTGTGGAATGAGTTTTATGAAAAAGGAATTGTCGGAATTGGCTGGGATAACCTTGGGGACTTAGGAAAATTTCAGTCCCAAGAAGAAATCGCCGACTTTCTAATGCAAGCAAAGAATTCAATAGGGCCATTTCCAATGAATGATGCCCTTTGTTGCTATCAGTTTGTTAATGAGATGAGCCCCGGAGACCTAGTGTTAGCTAAGGTTGGCAGGAAGCAAATATTAGGTGGCGGCGTCATAACTTCAGAATACATTTACGACGCATCGAGGATCGAATATAAAAACATAAGAAAAGTTAATTGGGTCACAAAAGAGAAAAATGAATTCCCAGGAACTGGTGGAGCTATTAAGACATTAACTGAAATTAGCCGATATCAGAGTTTTAAAGAATTAGCCGAGGCCTACATAGCAGAAACAATCAATACAGAAAAGTCAGTTGCAGAGCCTTATACGATAAATGATGCGCTAGATGATTTATTCATTCCTAAGGCAGATATTGAAAAGATCATAGATACAGCGCAAAGGAAGAAAAATATTATCCTGCAGGGCCCTCCTGGCGTAGGTAAAACATTTGTTTCTAAAAGACTTGGGTACCTTCTTATGGGTGAAAGGGATCCATCAAGATTAGAGTATATCCAATTCCATCAATCATATTCGTATGAGGATTTTGTACAAGGCTGGAGGCCAAATAGTGATGGAGGCTTCAACCTAAAGAATGGCTCCTTTTATGATTTCTGTGAGAAAGCTCGATCTGATTTAAGTCGGTCATATGTATTTATAATCGATGAAATTAATCGAGGT
>CAIRCS010000196.1 GCA_903877115.1 uncultured Legionella sp. | reverse complement strand
CCATCAGTATATTTAAAATTTGCAACTAAAATGGCAGGTACCTGACACAAGAAAGTTTGTTTGTCTTGAGACGTTTCTAGGTGCTGCGGCCAAAAATACGAACGTTTCATAATACAGAACTATCAGCGTAATATTGGCCCATGCTCGGTCAACGTTCTTTTCATATTGGATGGTCTTTCCACACACCCGATTAAATATAGTGACGTTGGCAGCGGTTGTGGCGTTGTTGTGTTGAAAACGAATATGAAATCGAATAGCCAAAGCATTTAATTTGCGTTGTCGCCGGGCCAAGACTGAACGTCGTTGGCTTTTTAGGACTGGTGAAGAGCTGGCCGCGGTACAGTATTGCACAGAAGGCACGTTCTCAAAAAATATAGGGGGTGGTAATAAATTGGCTTGTTGAAATGCAATAAAATCTGTTAAGTCTGCTGTAGTTTCAAAACATGGCATTGGCATGGCGGTCTTAAATAAAGACAAAAATATGGAACAAAAGATTATCGTACGCCTCTGTTTGATAAATGTCACAAACTTTTTAGCCGCGAGCAATGCCTTGTCAACAAAGTAAAAGACCCAGCTTTGAAACCAAGTTATTATGCGTCCATGAAATATACACAACAACACCAGGGCCAAACACACGACCACAAGCACCACCAATACACCCAATATAACATGTGATACCCCCCCGGCATACGCCGTAGGAATTTGAGTGGCGAGAATACCCATCCAGATACTGGCAAACGGGTTACAAATGGTTATGCGTACAAACACCCAAAAAATCAATGTATTCACCAAGGCGGGAGATGGGCCATAAATAGTGATTGCAACGATTCCGACCACCATAATTTTCTCTAACGAAACCGCAAACACACTAACCAAGAATGACCATAAGTGCTCCAGGACATATAATATATGCACTCCAGAACACCAAAACCATCGCATTAATGTATGAAAAACCAACACCAGACATTTGACGAAAGGCCCGGCGTCAATACCTATGAGAGCAAAGAACGCTAGGAGACACCGACCCGAGCGAGATAAACAAAGCAGCCGAAGAAAGTCAGTGGACAGAACATTTACAGCCATTTCTGCCACTACGTCCGGGCCAGCCACCTCCGGGTCAGACGGACTATCGTTCTCCACCATCTTTAGGCACCAGAACAAGGGGAAGAAGGACCCACGCGATGGTGCACGAACTGTGTTTGAAAAATGAAAACTGAGGTTGAAGTTCTACGAGAGCGCTCCGTAGAACTTCAAGCAGAAAATTGCGGCTGTACAGTAGCGGTTTTGTAGGGTGCCGGTAAGTAGGAAGTCTGTTACTTGTGTTCCCGTCCGGGAAAAATACGGAAGCTGTGAGCGTGGGGCTCAGTGTCAGAGTCAGTGAGTCGGCCGTGCCGCAGTAAGCAGAGCAGCAGCTGCTGCCTCAGTGCTAGCTAACTGCTGTTGCTAGGTAACGAGGGTCAAGCCTAGGCAAACGAGCTGCTACTACTTATAGGTACCGGTAGGTAGCATTATTTAACTGATTTTTTTAATATTACCGTCGAGCTCAGTACTAGTAGAGCTCTACTCGGGTTAAATAAAGAGTCCCCTTCTTTTTTTTTTCTTCAAAAAATGAGCTCTTTCTTCAATCTAAAAATTGCAACCCCCTCTATCTCTCTCTAGATCTCTCTCTCTCTCTCTCTCTCTCTCTCTCTCTCTCTCTCTGCAGTCTTTGCACTAGAGTCCGTAAGAATTACGATGAATGCTATGTTGGGATTCTATCCCAACCAGTATTACCTGCGCGATATGAAAACGTTTACTTTAGACTTGACTACTATGTGGCTCAGCTACGGGGGCTTGTTTGATCATGAAGAAGGTCAACTGCCCTTTATACCGTTTCCCGTAGACCCCCAGTTTGACGGAGAACAATATCAAGAGCTCGTGGCGATGGCCACACTGTACATCTTACGTTGCCCGCTACCGGAACTTCCAACCTTCGTTTTCACGGCTCCATTCATCTTTCTCACCACTGTAGATATTTCTAATTGCAATCGGCTTAGGATTTTACCGCGCAGTCTTTGCATGCAGCCAGCCCTCAGCAGCCTCAAGATAAGCCGTTGCCGTGATTTAACCGTGCTCCCGGACAAACTCGGTGACTTATGCCAGCTCACCACCTTGATTCTGGAAAGAAATCATAATCTACGGGCCCTACCCGACAGCTTTCTTGAGCTTCGGCGACTGGTGCATTTGTCATTAATCTACAACCACAGACTTACCGTACTACCTGAAGGTACTACACTATATAAACGTATAGGGTTTAGCTTTTAATTAATAGTATTTTGTTGGTTGATTTTTTAGTACCCCATACGCCACATTACTGATCTTTACTTTTCAGTTTTTGATATTAAAGTTATATACTTATTTATTTGATTTATTTGTGATACTGCTGGTCTGTAACCTTTCTGAATACTTGCATGGCCAGGTTCTTGGCGTGGGCTTCGCACCCTGAGAGATATCCATCTCAGTGGAAATTTTCTTGGCTTGGCCTTGCCATTCGGCATGTCGCAACTCGCACCAACCTTGGAGTGTCTCGCGGACCCAGATGATTCCGATGAGACGTTGGTGGCTAGTTATCGAGCCTTGAGGGCAGTTTGTCCCTGGTCCCCAATGGATCATGTTCATGTATCTCCCGTGTGGCATGCCCGCATTTTTACTTTAATATTATGCATCCAGCGTCGTGCATTTAATATTCCTGCTGAATTAATTCTCCTTATTTGCATGCATTTATTTCCGTGGGCTTGATTGCTATGATTCATGCTTTTAAGAGACTTTTACTGCTGTTGTTGTCAATCACGGTGTGGTTTTTCTTAACAGAACGAAATCGGATGCAGTTATTATTATATTATTATATTATCAACATTTAAATTTACTATATAATGTGCTGCTATATATATTGTACTGAAGGTTATCCGGGCCTTGTCAGTAAACCTTTATTCGGTATGTCATTTGTGAAATTCATATAAATACTATATGTGTAAATACTATATACTATATATAGTATATATATATGATAGCACTGAAATTTCAGTCCCATTGAGTCATTTTAAATAACTAAATAATAAACAGGAAATGGATACTGCAACAAATTATTTAAGGATCTCACTGAGTTTGGCTTCTATCCAGTGATGCCACTGCCCGATAGTACGATGCTCAGGATGCTCGTCAGCATTTGCACGTACCCGCAATTCCGTGTCTACCAGTATCTTGATGAACACGGGCCCAGAACAGGAATATCTTAGATGCTGCGCCATCGCGGCATTTAGCGAATCCTCTGCACACCAGTAATCATATTGCCCATCTTGTAGAAGACGTTCTTGCCGTGCCAGTTCCGTGTCCATATTTAATCTATCCAGTTTCCGCTTGGCTGACCACAACCAATGGGCCAGTTGACGTAGTGGTGCAAACGGCGGCTCCGTTTCCGGGACAGAGTTCAAATAGTCTGAAACAAAACAACACCACTGTTAAGAATATAAAGACTAGAAAGGCAGAACCGACAACACCGTTCCTAGAGCTAAACAGTACGGCAGCATATGCACTTGCAATTGTCTCAGAGCATATTATAAAGATTTAAAAAAGACTGATGCAGCACTACGAACACATTACCTTGCATTTGTTTGAAATTGGGACACTCCGTTTTCAGCGTGTGGTTGTCTCCACCACAACCAACACAATTCCGCATTGCCATTTTGCACAGTGTGAGCCTGAAAAAGGCCACACTGGAGGAGATCAGTCCCGACGGCAAAAAAAAAACAAATTTTTAGGTTGAAGTTCTTGCTCTGTGTCCACACTCTCAGGGTGCTACAGCTTTTCACAAGTTGTGGCTGTCCGCTACTTGAGAGACATACCTTGACGTGTGGGCTAAGCAGTCAAACATCCACTAGTGCAACGTGCCCACACAAGTATCGACAGAAATGCGTACCAGTCATGCTTGCTGGCTGAGAAGGGTGCAAATGATTGGCACAGATGTCGCGGAGGAAGATCAAGATTTAACTTGCCCAATCAGCCTTGCGTTATATGAACAGGCTGTATGTACAGTTGATGGGCTCACGTACGAACGACGGGAAATTGAAAATTGGTTACAGCTAAAGAACACGAGCCCGAGAACTGGTCTTGTGCTTGCGAACAGCATTCTGACGGCTAATCGCAGCATGGCCTCGAAGGTTGTCTGGTACTGTCGTCGCCAACAGAAATTAAAGAAGCAGCAAACTATTGCGTCCTTGAGCCTGAAGATGAAGATAGGCCGTTCTACCCGCGCTTGCAAACGAAAACTCCGTGCCACAGTGTTGAAAAATTACCTCTATTAACTTGCATATTGTCATCAAGAGGCATTTTTTGTTTCGTAGTGATACTTTTTCAAGCGATGCTACCATTTTTGACTGTTTAAAATCGTTCTTGAATGTAATCTTGTTTTAATTTCTATTAATTCTAAGTAGTCGTAGCATTCAATGGGCAACGTTTCTGCGTTGAATTTGTTTCTGCGGCGATGCTGCAATTTTGCTTTTAAAATAACCCTCTTGTTTTAATTATGTAAGTCACATCGGAGGGGCCATAGTCCTTCTTTATATAATTAATAAAATGATTCAATCTCGCTTTAGTTTTGCAGCAGAAAGGAACAAGTAACACTGCAATATACGCTAATTTTAATATGCAGGAGGTGATGGAAGAGGGGGAAGAAGGCAGGCAGGCAGACAGTGGTGGTGGAGGCGCAGGTGCAGGTAACGTTGCACAAGGTGAAACACTATGTATGTATAGTATATATTTATATACATTAAATTATTATGAGCGCTTCCTTGAGCTCTCTCTGCCTTTTTTTTCTGTAGAACTTCAATCTAATTTGGAAAAAGACGCGGTTGCTCATTTTTCAAACTCACTGACACGAGGTGCCCCCTATGATGGAGACTCTCAATCTTAAAGC
This sequence comes from uncultured Legionella sp., assembly GCA_903877115.1. GTDB lineage: Bacteria > Pseudomonadota > Gammaproteobacteria > Legionellales > Legionellaceae. Next base: position 233 of record CAIRCS010000196.1, on the reverse strand, counting down.
TTTGGCGGCTTCGCTTTCTTTTAGAGATGAAATCAGCAAGAGTAATCTCGTTGCCGCATTTCTGATGCTCCAAAATTGTACGAGGATAGAAACCATGGATGGTTTGGAAGCGGATGAGATGGTCAAGGCTGTGCTACGCGATGCTATGCCAGGTTGATTGCATATATTCAAACCCCAATGACTATACTATGGCAAATAATTGCAAGTGGTATATGAGTCGTAGTATATCATGT
>CAIRCS010000195.1 GCA_903877115.1 uncultured Legionella sp. | reverse complement strand
AGGCCATAAAAGCAAGCATGGATCAACATTACAAAAGAAGTCTTTATCAAGCTCTTTTTCTTTGTTCCTTGGTCTTAATTCCAATTTATCTATTGCTCCACTGGACTCACTAAGCATCTTAGGCTTGAGATCGTGGTGATAGGGCTGAATTAGCACTCGCACATAATTTCTACAAGACGTTTTAGCCAACAATCCAAATTCACCCACACTTGTGCAAAGGTAAGAGCATTGTTTCACGCAAAGCAGCGCTTTGTTCTGTGATGGTAGCCATTTGAAAGCCTGAATACTGTAACCAGTGATCCAGCGCTGCATGTACGGTGGTGACTTGCTGTGGAAAATGTACCTTTTGAACCGCGAGAAGCGGATTGATTTGCGCAGCTAAGGCATTATTCTCTACCGTCGCATAGCGATTGATTTGAGTGAGATTGGCAGCAGAAGAGATGCTGCCAAGAAGACTCGCCATTGCAGCGAGTGTTAAGGCGCTGAAGCGTTTCATACTCCATCCTTGAGCATGGGTTGGAAAGTTTTTTTGCGGTCGACCTGCATTTGCTTCGGCATTTGGATGCCAATGACGACTTTGTTGTTGATGGTAGTGATGACTTTGATTTTAATGTCTCCTTGGTTGATTAGAATTTCCTCACCGATTCCTCGAGTAAATAGCATCATGATGGTCTCCTTTAGCGTGATTTCATGTTCAAAATGGTTCTGATTTTATTTAATGCCGCATGCGCAATTTCGAAATTTCTAGATGGTGCATGTGGGTGCATGACGAAAACGTTGTTGCTATGGGCTTTGCAGCATTCGATAAACTGGGGCAGGGTTGGTGGGTATGCCCAATGACATTGGCTATACGTAAGCGCTTTTGCGATAACGAGATCATCAAATCGAGTCAGGGCCTCGCGCCACTCTTGTTTGGTAAAAGCCAGAAACTCATCACTTTTGTACAGGCTTTTCCAAACGTGGCCATACATAGCAGCAAAGCGTAAAAATAAGCGGTCGATACGTTTGCTATGTTTTTCGGCGCTGGTTGAAATCGATGACGTTGGTTTCTGGGGTATCGTCAATTCCGTCTTTGCAGCTATCCCAGAACGGGTCGACAGATTGTTGGTGGTTAGGACTTCGTTGATGGTTCGCATGGGAGATCTCCTGAGTTAAATTGCGGTTGATTTCGTCTTTCCAACAGTGTTGAGCAAGCCAGTTGGCTGGGTATTTCCATTCAGGTGTCCATTGGCCATGGCTTTGTAGCAAATGCATGGCGTCAATTTGTTGTTGCAAAGCGTTCATGATTTCTGCGAAGAATTCTTCACTGGGGTTAAGCTTTTGAAATTCTTCCCATGATTTGTGCTTCGAGCTTTTTTGGGGATACAGCGACCAAAATTTTTCGAATCGCGCATACAAACAAACATAATTATTTACTGAGTTATGAGGTGGGTCGGCCTGAGTCATTTCACCCAGGTCGGCCTGGCTGTGAGTGTCTGCGTAATCTATTGATTTTTATGGTTTATTTGATGCCTGCCTCATGTCGGCCTGAGGGGTCGGCCTAGGGTCGGCCTGTTTTTGGACGGTTTTATCCGATTCGGCCAAAATACATTTTAAAATGAGGTGTTTTGCTGTTGATTGGATTGAGATAAGCCCAGATTTTTCTAAGGATTTTATAGCTCGTTTGACTTGTTGCTGACTCGGTGAGCCTGTTTTGACCCCTGCAATGGGGGCAACATACAAAGCTTCACGTAGAGACTGATAACTGATTCTACGCTTGATACCGACGACACCAGTTTGTCTATCCATATAGGGACGAATACCCATGAGATAGGTTACCCGTTGTATAAGAGGCAGCTCCATTAAGGCAGATAATTCTTGAGTGTTAATGAATAGGAAATCCACAGTTCACCGCCTTTACTTGAGATAAAATGAGTATTTTTTAATATCATTCCATTTCAATTGATATCAAATAATTATTCAAACTGAATATATAATATTCAATATTAAATGATGGGTGAGGGGAGTCAATAGGTTTTTAGGGACTGTTATCAAATGAACTTAAATGAGTATCAATGGATGTTTTACTATTGTTGATTTTCAGTTGGCTTAACAAAAGCAAATATTTTTATGCTAAAAAGTGGTCATGCACGTGCGATTTGGTTTTCGACTTTGGTGGCAATTTGTAAGTACTTAACTTGCCAATCGGGCAATATTCTTGAATACCACGTGGATCAAAATGAGAGTGAATAAAACACCGTAATAAAAATAATGGTTCAAACTATTAACCTCATTTTTTCAGTGGCGTTCAATAGATTTAACGCATTAGGTGGTTCTTTCGCAGAGTGGCCGGCGGCATCAGAAAAGACCAAATCTGATCCTGGCCATAGTTTATGAAGCTCATACGCATTGGTTGGTAAAGTAATGATATCGTAGCGTCCATGCACAATGATTAAAGGTAATAAATATGGCACGT
>CAIRCS010000194.1 GCA_903877115.1 uncultured Legionella sp. | reverse complement strand
GTTCGAAATCAAAGCCACATAGGTCAATTATAAAAATTAGGGTTTTTGGGCGTCATCACTGGGATTTTGTCATTTTGTACATGGCTTCCCCACAGAAATTGTGGATAACTGGTCGGTGTCGCGAAATTGCGTGTATTTTTGGGGATAAAAATTTTCTCAACAGAGGTTTTTTCTAACGATATCAAAGCAAACGACAAATCACTTACCTGTGAATATTATGTCTGCTTAACAAGCATCACATCTCCATTCAAATACCGCACCATCTGCCTAAGATTAAAACCTAACATGGATGCATAACCTGAAGATTCTGTCGTTCTATCAGATTTCATCCGTGAGCGATCCATTTGCCAATGCTTTTTCAAATGCCCAATAATTGGCTCAATCCCTGCCCTTCTATTTTCAAGCAATCTTAGCTGCTCTATGCTAATAGGATTATCAGGTGGATCCTTTAGCTTCCTTACAGGCCTTTGTAGTGCAACTGCGTTTATTTTAAAACTTAGAGCCAATCGTTCATTCTCTTTGGAGTAATATCCCTTATCCGCACCTATAGATTCAATCGGTGTTTGAAAAAGCTCGATATGCTGGATAAGCATTTTCTTAACACTTGCCGCATCTGGCATGCTAATCGAATCATTAGGAATGGAGTATACGAAATTTCCTCCTACTCTGCCAATCTGAAATTGGCGACCAAACTCAAGTGGTTTATGGTGCTTGCCTTTATTGAAGCATGCCACCTCATCTCGGTTATAAGAAAAAGTTTTGGCTTTTCTCGATGCGTTTTCATAACATCGCTCAAACAGTTCAGTTAATATAGCCGGAGCTTTACGGATAAAATGAGTTATCAGATTTTTATCTCTCTTAGGAAGTGACTCCAGAATAAAAGGCTCAGTGATAATACGCGCAAAGCGAACTACTGGATCTACTGCTATAGATACGTGCTTCCATAGAACAGACAACACTTCTTTACGAAGCTCTCTTCTTTGCTTAAACGCTTTGCGCTTTTCAAAATAATGCTGCCGCGCTAAGCCCTTAATAAGTTTCATGTCTATCTCGGGAATATGGTCTTTTACAACATCAGGAATCTTTCGTTTCAATATTTTTTGAATACGCCGTCCAACTATTGCCGTTTTAAGCAATAAATTAATTGTTGCAGGATACTGCATATCAGGTGCTTGAATGGTGGAGTCAATATCAACATGTTCAGGTTTAGCAAAACCTTTTCGTGCCGCAAGCCGTGTAATTTCGTTGCTTAACGCGCATTGAGTTTCAGGAGACAGGCGTGAGCGAAATTCTTCTATTTTTGTATGATCAGGCACGGCCCAGTTATGCACGAACAGTTTTCCGCAAAACACTGCATAAACGGCATTGTCCCGTACTTGGCGCTCAATCCCCCTGTCTGTTTCATTTAAAAGCTGCTGAAGCAAGTAAATACCTAAGTGAGTACGTAATTTCAGCTTTCGTCCCAACCACCACTTTAATTTGCTCGTTGATTTTTTTAAATCAGGCATAATGAGCTTACTTAATTGTCCCCAATCGATGGTATTCATTAGTTTCATCAACGGATGACAAGGCGTAACGTCAATAATAACCGATACGGTTTTTGAAAGCTTACAATCCATCCCTGAATTACAGATACTCACTCTCAACTCATCCTTGCGCCATATTATGGATGAAGAATTATCTGATTCACGACTAGTTAAGTAAACTAAAACTGTTGTAAATAAACCATTTCTTAATCTGCGCTTTAACAACAAGTGTCCAGATGGATAGTTGACTTTTATGTTTCATATGTGTACAATTTTTCTCTATTATCTTCAACATGAAAAAGCATTCAATTATGGCAAATGAACATCAGGCGAGTATCAAAAAAGTAGTTACTTATGGAAAAGCATTAGCAAATAAAAAAGAAACGTATTTGCAGCAATATAATGATGCAGTTTCGAATTCACAGGAGCAAGCACAAGCATATGATGCTGTTTTCATACTTGACTATATGATTGCGACAAACAAACAGATGATTGTTTACTTATCCTTTTTTCAAAATACCAACCATACTCTGGTAATGAAAGCTAGGGATAACTTGTTTGGATCAATAGAAAATATTTCTGATGAGGACATTAATATATTTGTCGAGAGCATGAGGAAGCAAATCCTTTCGAATAAAAACGAAGTTGTTAATGCATTGAAAAATCTTTCATGGTTATTAATATTTGTACAAGCAACTTCCCTTGCTGCAATAGTTAGTATTCCCGTTTTATTGACTGCTTTTCTTTTAGGTGCTTTAACTGGCTATGCGACGTTAGCAATTCTAGCTGTTTTGACTGTTGTCACCGCTATTAATTCATATATTTTGAGCAAATATAAACTAGAACTACGTGCGGTTAAAGAAAACCTAATTGACTCCTTGTCTATCTTGAAAGATGCTGAGCATCAAAAACCATTTGTCGCACATTCTATTTTTACCACTGAAACAATCTCAAGCGAGACAATAAGAAATAGTTTTTTTAGTCATAAAGTTTCAAATAATGCACCTATAGTCAAAGATGACGTTGCTTCGGAATATCAAATCTTAGTGACACCTTAGTCCAATCACTCATCTTAAATAGGTGAGGATATAGACTAACTAATAAGGCTTGTTATAGTCACGCAGGATTGCCGAAAGTCCAGAATTACGCCAAATAATACCGTCAAGATTATAAAAAAATCACTTTTGTGAAAAGGCCATTTAAATGGGCGCAATTTCGCTACAGCGACTAACTGGTGAGTCGACCAAAGAAACTTTCCCCTCAGCCGCTCTCAGAACCGAACATGATAGTAATATTAAATATCGTTTATAAATAAATCGGTCATTATTATTTATTTATGCCTGGAATGCCGAGCAACAAATCCATTTCT
>CAIRCS010000193.1 GCA_903877115.1 uncultured Legionella sp. | reverse complement strand
CATTCAGAAACTCACTCAATTTACTTTTGCAGATTGAGCTCATACAAAACACTGTTTTGACTTTGTGCATCAGCGCAGTCTTGCATTGGTGTGCTTGCTTTTCCCCATACTCTTTCGGATCTACGAGGTTCTCAGTAATAATCAAATTGGGAGATAAATGATTGAGAAACTGGTGAACCAACCTCAGTTGTTCCACTGGTCTCAGATCAGCTAATGTTAGAAAACTAGCAAAATTACCCACAAAGAAATCACACAGGAATGGTGAATCATAGGCTGTCAGTAGAAACTGATCTTTCAATGCGTCGCTACGAATATAGCTGGCCAACAAAGGCAAACAATGGTTACGAACAATCGGCGCCAACATCGCTTTTTGACTTGACGTGACACATACAGCCTCCTTCCCCAAGCTCAAACTACTCAAATGGTCGCCTATCGTTGAACCATAATCTTGAGTGGACTGATAGGAAGCCCTAAATGCTGTATTGATCTCTTGCAATAATATTTCTGGAGTCATTGCACCAGGTCGATCAACATAACCTGCTAAACTATCCGCTAATTTTTTTACATTAGCCGGTTCTTGAGTAAATCGTAATTTTAACTTAGACCAATGATGAAATGGGAGTAGTAACGAAATAGATTCAAAAAATTCATCGGATATCAGTAAACTTTGCACCCGAGAAGATAAAAGACCTAAATCAGCCCCTGTGAGCTTCCTAGAAAGAAAGTCCACCGCATAACGCGCTGTATTACTGACACCCGACCACCCCTGAGTTTGTTGCGTAAAAAACAAAGCAGAGCGATCTTTTTCTTGATCAAGATTGATTTGAGCCGGGACATTTGTACACAGAGTTTTAAACAGGAATGCGGCCATGTCCGATGGTTTATTGGCTGCAATGACAGCGCGCAGCTCATCTTGATGCGTACGCAATAAATTTTCTACTTTTTCTGGCGTAATTTGCGCTAGCAAGCCCTCTCGAGATGTCAGTGGATACAAATTAACCATTGTAGGTAGTAACTCTCGCAACATGACATCCGCAATACATGCTAGTTGATAGGCTTGTAATACATCCTTTGTTTCCTCAATTCTTTGGGGTAAGAGCATAACGTCTTCTAAATCAAAGCATTGTTTAAAACAAGCAAATAAAGCAGAAAAATCATCTGCAGACGCTGAGTTCGCAATACACTGTTCTATATACCGATCCGTAAAAACTCTAATGTTTTCCGGTTTATTGCTCAAAGCAGCCAATATTTTCTGTTTATCAGAATAGATAACAAAACTACCAATATGCTTGGGTAACTCAGCTTGTAAAAAGGCAGAGATTGTCTCAGCAACCACTTCTTTGAGTTCGAGATCTTCAACTAATTTAGAATGAGGGGATTGTTGAAACCAAGTGATAGCCGCTTTCACTCGACTAGGATAATTCACCACATCAGAGGAATCGAGCCCTTCCAACCCAGGCACTTTATGCAAAAAAGGTAAAAGCAGTGCAGAAAATTGTGCATCACTGTGTTCTTTTTCTAAATTTTGCAATAACTTTTCATTCTCTTTTAATAAAAACAATAGACCATCAAATTTATGCAGTTTCTCTCTCACGCTAGCCCGCTTTTCAGACACTACCATTTTTTCAAATAGAGGAATAATAGAACTGTTTAAATAGTCGTCTACCTTGGCTCCTATTTCCTGCTTAAGATAATACCTTGATGATTTTTCAATGACGGCTTTGGTAGTATTGGTTTTACGCATGAACCAAGCTTTAAATTCAGCTGCAACCAAGCCCTGAGCAATCAAATCTTTAAAATGCGCATGACGAATAATCTTTAAATAAACCGCATCCGCTTGCGAAGCCTGAGCTTGATTCAGAGTCCACGCATGCCATAACATTGCCAGCCAAGGTTTGAAACGCAGAACTGTAAAATAGCACTCACAGACAAAATTAGTGATGGTCCCGACAATTCTGATAAAAAGAGACAATCGATAAGGTCGTTTGGTATGCGCTATTTCTTTGTCCAATTTTTCCATAGCATAGGCAATCACTTTGGGTAGTTGCGCACGACTAAGGTGAATATGATGATTTTCCTGAATATTCAAACGACGCAAAGCGCTAGCAACCAAATGTAATACTTTACGTTTTAGCAAATCCGGTTCAATAGATTCATCCCCTTCCTGATGTTGGTGATACCAAGCAATAATATCTTTGGCAACCTGCTCACCTAAAATAGCAATGTACGTCTGTTTAAATTGCCCTTGAGCTTGAAATAGCTCAGGATAATAATCATCCTTAGCCAATAAATTTAAATCAAAACTAGATGCCTGAGCATATCCTAATGCATGGATGTAAAACGGCAAAACCATCTCATCCAGTCCTCTTGCACGCCCTATCCCTTGAATGAGGCTAATGGGATTATTATTACTATCATGTGCATGCTCTGCTAAATTGATAATGGTATGTAAATTGGGATCACTGAACCCCTCTGTGTGCATATTTGAAATACATAATCCAATAAACCCTAACCGAATGTAATTATCGGAAATGTCTTTTGTCATCCCTGCATCATATATTGGGGTAAACGTTGACTCTTGAGCGCGATCATTCAACAGCTCGATCGATGTCCGTTGGCGTCTTTTAGCTCGAGAAGCTTGCATACCTGAGTTTGCATATAAAGAATAGCGTTTTTCACTTAAGCCTAAAAAGGGTTGCGAATCTAATATTGGCGTTTCAGATTCTTCCATACCAGACATCACACCCATCACCACATATTCGTTTGCGTACACTGTAAAACTGTCATTAAAACGATTTCCCATAGAAGACAACAAATGGTCGTTTAAAAACCAATTGCTTGTGAAATCAACCAAGTCTGTCTGTGTCTCAGAATCAATTAGGGTCTCTAGCTTTTTTGAGATCTTCGCTAACAAAGAAGAGATGATCACCGCTCCACGCCTATCGATTTCTAAACACAATTTATCGTAAAAATAAACCTGATCTTTCAATGTATAATTGTGTACTATCAAATTCTTAAATTCTTCTTCTGACTGTTTGCGCAATTGATTGTGCTCAATTAAATTACGACCACTTAGATCAGATAACACATATTCCACCAAATAATGAAACATATTTGCATGCAATTGCTGCCTGAGGCCTTTTGTGAGTAAAGGCTCTAGAACAGCTCTCTCGTCTGCATTGAATTGTTCTAAATACTGTCTTCGTTGTTTCGCTTGTTCTTGAGCGGTAACCTGTAGACCAATATTGGGGATAGAAAAAGCCTCCGACACACTACCATTCTGCAGAAAGTTCCCATTATGGTACACATTACCAACATTAGAATTTAAATCACTACACTGTAAATAATGGCAGCAATTCACCAAGGTTTCGTTGTCATCCACAATACATAATATCTTGGATGCCATAGGAACTTGGAGTCGCCAGCGTAGATCTTGTTCATTATCCTTACGCTTCATCACATAAGGTAATTTGTTGAAAGCAGTTAGAATAGCTGAACTACATTCTGGTTGAATGGCATGGTCAAAACGTAACATCAAGCTTTCACCTACGTTTTTTACGTATCCTCCGACCGAAAATTCTACCGCTTGCTTGCGATGCAGATCCGCTACAAACTCGCATTGCATAGAAAGCAGCTGTGGAAACTGACCTTGACCCGCTTTTTGTTTTTGCCCACTTGACATGATAGCCACCGGTTTTTTACCCGATATTGCATAGGTTTCTGGATTCGGGGTGGCCGTTAAAAAAACAGATAAATATTGTTGCGCTAAAGCCAGCAAACGGCCCCTGCGTCGTTCATTAGCCATTAGTAAATGCTGTTCATCAAAAATATAATGAGTGTACTCAGGAGACGCAACCATTAATCTCGCATAATGCTTATCCAGTATTAATTTACTCGAGGCAATCATAATTACGCCAGGCTGGTGCAATTTTTCTAATGCATCGACTACTTTTTCAGAGGGATCACTATCGCGCAAAATCATAATGTTGGCAGAAAGCGTATCTGGCAACAAGCGATTCAGATCTTTACGAAATTGTGAAATTAATTTATCAGGAATAGCAAATACGCCATTTACCCCTGCCAAAGACAAAATACACAGCCACAAAGCTTGCACAAACGTTTTTCCTGAACCCGTTGCCAAAGCGACTAACAGGCAAGAAAGATCATCTTCTCTCTCAATTTTTTGAATAATATTAAATAATGTCACCAAATGTGGGCGATACAAATCAAATTTCTTAGCCCCACCTATAGTATGCTCAGCGGTTAGAGGCAATGATACCGCGAGTTTTTCTTGAGATATGACTTCGATCACAAACGTTTTGTTAACTAATAAATCACCAACCTCTGCGTCAGAATAATCATTGGGAAACTTTGTGACGACTAAAGAATCAGGTAAAGATTGACGTAATGTTACTGCAAACAAACCCTTATCCGCCGTGGCACACACTTCTAAAATCCAGTCCCTATCTGCAATGCGCACAGAAACATTCATAGAATTCAGAGGGAAAACAAGGTTATTAATGATTTTGAACAACGTTGCAGGATGGTCGTCAGATTTTGACTCAGAATGATTCGTAAAAACGCACTCTTTACTTTTAAAGAAGTCCAGCGCCAAGTAAGCAAAATATACCTGTTTGGCAGCATGGAGCAAAGCGGATTTTTGTTCCCTAGAAAGTTTCATTGCCTATAAAAAACACCATATCAGCAAATAATACGCATTATACCCTGTTTTACAACAAACATCCAGGGATAAAGTATTATCCCGCT
>CAIRCS010000192.1 GCA_903877115.1 uncultured Legionella sp. | reverse complement strand
CTTTCCACGATATGAAGAATATTGGATTTTTTTCGAATGTGTTATTTAGTCTTTTAGGCTTAGAGGTGATTGCGGTTTATGCAGGGTCTGTGGTCAAACCAGCAACGACGTACCCCAAAGCATTGGCCATCGCTGCGGTGTTGATTTTATTGACGCTCCTAGGCAGTTCATTGGCTTTGTGCGTCATTATGCCGGTTGAAAAGATCGCGGTAATTACGGGGTTGGTGGATGTATTGCAAATCTTCTTTGCGGCCTTTCATTTGCAGAATATGACCTTTTTAATTGGTTTTTGTATCATAATTGGTGGGTTGGGTATTGCTTCTTCTTGGATGTTGGGCTTGGCCAAAAGCTTACATATTTCCTTGTCTTCGATGGCTATGACACCACAATGGATGCAGAAATTAAATCGGAACCAAGTCCCTACGGGCATTTTGTGGCTGCAGGGTGGTGTATACACAGTCTTGCTGTGTGCCTTTTTATTTTTTCCCAGTTTGAATCGTTCTTATTGGATTTTATCGGCAGCTACTGCGCAATTTGCCTTGTTGTACTATATTATTTTATTTTGTGCCGCGATGAAATTGTTACACGCACAATCTAAAACAGTACTGAATATTGCTTTTCCAGTACTGGCAATGGTGATGTGTGGGATCGGCCTGGTTGCAGGGTTTTTATACCCCCCGAACTGTGATTAAGACAGCAAAACCCCTTCAGACGGACCGTCTAGGTCAGGACATTGGGTTTGCTCAAGGACGGGCAATGCCAACACAATCACCTCATCATGAAACTGATGCAAACTACTTCGGTGTCCCACGCTAATAATCGTGGTTTGTGGCAAAGCATTGCGAATGGTTGCGTACACATGGGCTTCTTTGGCCTCATCTAACGCAGAGGTTGCTTCATCCATAAAGATGATATCAGGCTTGTGCAGCAATATACGCCCAAATGAGAGGAGTTGTTGTTCGCCGAGGGATAGGATGTGCGACCAGTTGGTGACCGTGTTCAACTGGGTGAGATACTTGTCTAACAGACATTGCTGCAAAATAGACTGTAATTGTGTATCCGAAAAAGTATTAGGGTTGGGGTACGCTAAGATGTCCTGCAATGATCCGGATGGCAAATATGGTTTTTGGGGTAAGAACAGGACTAAGGCATCTTGATGAATGCGAATCATACCTGAACCGTAATACCACGCACCTGCAATAGCTCGAAATAAAGTGCTTTTTCCGAGTCCAGAAGGACCGCAGATGAGGTAAGATTTACCTTGCTCAAAGGTTAAATTCATATCATTTAATAGAATGGCACCCTGTGGAGAGGTGATCTGCAAATTTTGGATTTCGACTGCAAAATCTGTGGTTTTTTCTAATATAATCGCGGTTTTTTGTTTGTTTTCTTGTAAATTCTGCATGGTTTGATTCAATTCAGTCAGACGATGCACGACTGCCCGCCATTGGGTTAACAGATAAAATGAATTAATAAATACAGAAAATGCCGAGATGACATTGCCAAATGCCCCAGCGATTTGCATCAGTCCGCCCAGTTGGGTCTTTTTGGCCAAATAGAGTGGGAGCGCGAATAAAATTCCGATGATACTGGCAAGAATATTATAGCCGTTAGTAAAAAAGGCCAGGTTTTTTTGTAGCGAGCTGATGGAGATAAAATTGTTATAGATGTGCTGAAATAAGTGATCCAATTTGTTTTTCTCTGCTTCTTCTCCACCAATGATAGCAATCTGCTCACCATTTTCACGTAATCTGATTAAACCGTAACGGAAATTTGCGTTGCACTGCTGCTGTTGATAATCCAAGCCCGAGAGTTTTCTACCCATTTTTCCAATGATATAGGTGCCTAAGACTGCAAAAAGAAATGCAGCCCAGCATAAATACCCTGGAATATTGAGTGCTAGAGAGCCTACGCTAAATTCAAATGAACCAGATAGTGTCCACAATACGTACCCAAACGATCCGAGGGTCAAAATAGATTGGAAGAGTCCAAAGAACAAGCTGAGCGTACTGCTTGCGAATTGTTGGAGATCCTCACTAACGCGCTGATCTGGATTGTCGATACCCGAGTCAGTAATTTGCATATGGTAATAATTATGATGTGACAACCAATTTTTTTGAAAATGCTCGGTTAACCAGCGTTGCCATAAAATTGTAATACGCATACTAAAATAAGAACTATAGCCATACACCAAAATGGCCACAGCTAGTAATAACGCAAAGCGGCCTAAGGTATGGAGAATGGCCGCCTGATCGAACCGACCCAATGCATCATAAAAATCACGGTTAAACTGATTAATTGCAACGGTGGACCAAACGCCAATCAAAATACATCCAATATTTAAAATCAGCATGCCCAATGCTTTGTTTTTCTCTTTTGAAACCCAAAAAGGCTTAAATAATTGCCAAAAATCCTTGAAAAAGAGTTTGTTAAATTTAAGGATGGGCTGTTGCTGCTCGTGTGACATCTTGTGAATATTCATAAAAACCCAACTCTGGAGTGACCATGGTAGATGGTTGTAGAAGATTATTGTACCTAGTTATTAAGTATGAAGCGATGATTTTTGTAGGTTGGGCCTTGGCCCAACTAATATACATCCAACCTAGGTAGTCAGGTAAATCGATTATATTAGATCGCTAAATGCACACAATGTACTATAATTATGGATATAAGGTCGCATTTTGGATAGAAATCATGTATAGCAAAAATATTGATTCTCACTCATTTCTCAACGCCCTAACGAAATATATTAGGGAAAATCATCTTGATATCACTTATACCCCTTTATTGGATACTTTAATAGAAAATCCTGATATGCAGCGTTTGATGTCTATTTGGTTACAGACTAATAACGAGTCGCAATTAAATCATCTCTTACTGCCAACATTGGATAGACTGAGTCGTATGTCTGAAGAAGAACAAAATCAACAATTACATGGACTTTTAGAACAAGCCAAATTTTTGAATTCCATGATACCTGCTCCTAGTGATTTGGATATCGTATTAGAAAGCATGGGGGAAGCTAAGACTGATACATGGGACGGATGGTCTGATTTCAACCTTTCTTTGGCGGAGATTTCCTCGGCTGACATGAAAAAAATACAAAACCATATTTTTTTCATTAATGCTGGGGTTTTCACGGCTAATGTGGTTGCAGGTATGAACATTGCTGAAACAGCCGAGTTTGATGCCAGAGTTGATGCAATTATTAAGGAACATGCTGATTTTAAAATGCCAGATAGAGTTTTCTCCGATAAATTGGTTGCCCTCATTAAATCAGATGTGCTAATTCGTGAAATTTTAGCCGGCGTTAAAGCAATTCAGCCTTTTGTAATCCCGATTAAAAGTCAGGTTGTGGAAGATGATGATTTAACAGATAGCGCTGATGAGTCTGAGAACGTTTCGGCTGATTTATTGGCTCAATATTTGGGATTTGATGATGACGAAAGTACCGTTGATAGCGCTGAAAATATATCCTCTATTTCTGACGCAACGACTAACGAGAGTCAAGATTTGAATACTGCTCGAGTGAAACCAGCTTCTTCAACACTAACAGATTGGCAGAAGTTTAACATTAAGACTCATGATCTCTATGAATTGATTGTAATTGGCGAGATCGACCCCTATAGTATTCCGGATAGAGAGCTTACTCAGAAAGAAGTAGTAATCTGTCAATTCATGAAGAAATTAATGCGGGATTTAGCGGATACCCGCAGCCGCGAGCGAGTTAGTCTTGAATGTGACCAATCGATTTCTCCTCAATCTGGTATCAGCTCTGCGGATACTTCAGGTGATGTCAGCTCTTATCGATCCAGCAACAGTCAGGCTTATGAATATCCTACGAAGGAACCAAGAAGAATCAAAACTAAGGATTCTCTAGAAACATTTATTCCGGTCATCAAAGACACCACTCACAATGTCAATTACAAAGAGCGTAATAGAAATCAACGCAAACCAGATTATTTGGGTAAAGAAGGAACCGGTATGCCGCGCTGGCATAGACAATATAAAGAGCGCATGCAACAAAAACTCCAAAATAGTTCTGCGAATGACACACATGTTTCAAATCCGAGCGATAAACCCAAGCTCGGCTCTAAATTTGGGAAATTTTAACTTACTTTCCGTTTGAGTGATCCTCGCTTGAATTTATTTTTTCTTGCTGACTACTTGAATCACCAGGGTGAGTCAATTTACTGAGAGTCTTCTTGAATTCTTTTATTTTCAATACAGTAGTGGTGTCTGGTTGTTGCAGTATCGCTTTGACGCCGTCTTGATGCACGGGATTTTTATCGAGGGTAAGGCATTTATATATTTTTATGCAAACAAAGCGAATTGCATTGATGACAACCTGCGCACCCATAACTAATTCGCGTAAAACATGTGTGGTTCTTACCAGTCCACGATGTTCAGCGAGGACTGAAGTCATGGCTGCATCAACTGCGTTCATGATTGTGTTTAAAGACTGCCCAGAAGGCATGCCTGCACTTGTCCATTCCGAGCGAAACTGCCTAACTTTGACAAGCAAGGTATTCAATTCTCGCACCATCAACGTATTTTGTTCATTAAGGGCTAGTTGCGCAAATTTTTCAACTTGGGTCTCCAAGGCGGAAGCTGAGATGGCCAGCTCTAAAAATAACGGCGCCTGTGTAGAGGATGATTGAGGTAAATCATGGCAGGTTTCTGCGGTAGGGAGCATGCCTCCTTGTATCAACGCATTCATTACATCAATGTTTCCATTTGTATAAGCTTTTACAAACATATCTTGAGTAGGCGTGGCTCCATCACTAATTTTTTGCTGAATAGTGGCAATAGCGCTGTTTTTGCAGGCTTCTTGGAGCGCATTACGTTCTGCGAGAATTTTTTTTATAAGATGTTCTTGGTAATTACATAATAGATCAATCTGATCTTCGTTTTCGACGTAATTTTCATTGTACGACCCTCCTTGCGAACGGATCGCTTCAACGGCCCGTTTTACCAACGAGGTGCATGTCCGTTTGTCATCTTTACTATAATGTTTGGCATATTCTCCAAGTTGAATGAGTTGATTTTTATCGTTTAGCGCGTTGTTAAGCTCGTTTGAAGGCATGGCTAACATGAGTTCTTTTAATTTCAGAGCGGCTAAAATTGATCCGGTTCTGCCAAGTCCAGCAGTACAATGAATAGCCGTTTTTTTTCCGTTTAGCGCATTGTTGCGAACGATGGTATAAATGCCTTCCATCACTTCAATACTCGGCGGTTGAAAATCTGCTACTGCGTAATTTTGGTTGTACTGCATATCTTGTTTAGCGGAGATAATGTTGTTTGCTATCAAGTTTTTGGTGGGATCTTCCAAACTGATCAACGTATGAAATTGATGAGTCTGCAAATAAGTGACGACCGCGTCTTCGGTTTGTTTTCCTCGCAGGCCAGGGCGCGCTAACCCTGCAACCTCAATACTACGGCCTGCAATGTGGTATTTTATGGCACGGAATTGAGTAGGTTTGGGCATGGCGCTATTGTCTCCTATTAAACAGTATCTCTTTCAGTATAGTGAATGAACCATCGTATGCGTAGGTTTGAATTGATTATGCTGATTTATTGATTGTTAAGAGTTTATGCGTTGCAACTTGGTCTTCTGTTGTATGGGACCCTGTGTCTTGTTTAAAAAAACAGGGGATGTAGCTAGCAAGCGTACTGTATAGGGTTGGCTCATTACTGCCTAAAATATTTAAGTAATCAGAGAATTCATATGTACAATGAGTTGCTAAGTGATGCGAGGGTCCGGTGGAGTATAAAACATAAGCCGGTTCAGAATAACGAAGTAATTTGGAGGTTGTCGAACGTAATGTCTTTGCTTCAACATAATGATGAATGTTTGTGAAATTACATACAGTTAATTGTGCTTGATATTTCCGTAGTAAACTAGACAGTTGCAGACAGGCCTGGGGATCGGCCAGATTCAAATGAATTTGTACAATAGATAATCTTTCAAGTGCAAGTTTGCAAGACTGATATTGCTGCATAGAGCTCAAGAAATGATGTGTTTTTAAAGAGGAAAATGCTCGGGATTTTCTGCCAAATAGAACATTACATTGTGCATAAACAGTTTGTTTTGTCGGAACATCCGGATGCCGAAAAGGCTTGCTGGGAAAGTTTGCACAATAATATTCTAAAAATTTTGAAATGGTGTTTGCTTGTCTAAAAGTCGACAATAAATGTTTGTTGTGCAGATGTAGCTTCACTTCAATATCCGCCAGGATAATCATATCCACCAAACGGGCTAAAGTGGGTAAGAGCGATATAAAATGAGACTCACCAAATAAAATTGCCACGCTTATTCGGTTACTTTTCTTTGACGAGGGTACTAGCGCCAAATCATCGATGACTGTGCAAAAATCGTATTCGTTGCAAATGGGAAAAAACCTGAAAGAGGATTGGGTGCTGTTTTCAGCCACAGGAAACGTTATTTCAAGTAATTCTTTAAGATCTATCATGTGTCAGTCTAAACCGCTATCAATACCGCCGTTAGATATTGACCTTCTGGAAAAGCTGCTAATACAGGATGGCACAATGCTGGACCGAAAACCCCTAATATTTTTGCGGTTTTACCAACTGCAAATGCTTGTGCGCTGACTAAATCGACGAAAGCTTGAGTGTTGAGTGCAGAGGAGCAATTACAACTTAGCAATAAACTGCCAGGACGCATGGCTTTGAAGGTTTCGCGATGTAAATAGCGGTAGTAATTTTTTGCCTTTTCTATATGTTTCTTAGAGGGGACTAATTTGGGCGGATCGAGAATAATGACATCGTATTCTCCTGCTTGCTGAAGATAATCTCGGGCATCTGCTGTGACAAAAGTGATATTATCGTTCAGATGGTTGAGTGTAGCATTATGTTGGGCAAGCTCAATGGCTTTTTCCGAACTGTCGACCCCAAGTACGTAGCCTGCACCGGCCTTGGCGGCATGTAAGGCAAAGCCGCCAGAATAGGTATATAAATCTAATACCCGCTTATTATGGACTAGTTTTGCAAGGAGTTGATGATTGTCGCGTTGGTCTAAAAATAATCCAGTTTTTTGGGTGTTTGAAAAATCTACTTGAAACGTAATGCCTGCTTCGCGTACTTGAGTAATCGTTGTAGCCGGGGTTGGGATAGATTCTTGCCAGCCGTCTTGAGTTAAGGGCTTGGCTTGTGAGCGCCATAAGAGCTTATCGCTAGGTAATAGGGTTTGTGTGCATTGTTGAATGACTGCGCGATGTGCTTCTACCCAATAAGCAGAACTGGCAATCACTGCGGTCGTATCAAATCTATCGATAGTTAGTCCAGACAGACCGTCGGCTTCGCTATTAAATAAGCGATAAGCATTGGTTTCAGCATTGGGCAGTCCTAGTTGGGTACGTAGATCGAACGCTTCTTGCAAACGTTGTTGGATGCACTCTTGCAAGGATGTTATGGTTTGGCCAAGTGCTAGAATTCTAACTCGATATAACGAATGTTCATTATACATGCCCGTCGCAAGATATTGTCCTTCTTCATCGTAGACTTGAACGAGATTCCCTGTTTTACAATGGATTTCACGGGCAATAGTTTTTGGAAAAACCCAAGGATGGCCGCGCAAAATAGTCGACTCTTTGCTGGGTTGAAGATAGATACTAGCTTGCATATTGAAAACCATCCGAGAAACTTGCAGAAAAAATATATATTTTACACAACTTGCGTTATTTTGTATGTATGCGTTTTGAGAATAAATTGTGACTCCCCAGGTTGTCGATAATTTTGTTTTCTATAGATTCAAACTGACTCAAAGTCACCCAGATCGAAGCGAAGGATCTCAGGAATTAGGCACAAACCTAATCAATTAGAGATCCTTCGCTTCGCTCAGGACGTACCTGGGCAGTGACTCGTATTTTTATCTAAAAAATAAAATCGCCTAAAATACTGAAAACTCATTAACAAAGGATATACATCTTGCACAAGCAATTTAAATTAGGTAGGGTGGCACAATGTTATCCATACTACGAGTAAATGAATGATTAAAGTGGGTCAAGTGAATACATTAACGGTGGTTAAAAAGGTACCCTTTGGCTTGTATCTTGATGGTGGTGAGTGGGGTGAAATTTTATTGCCTTCTAAATTTGTACCGCAAGATACAGAAATTAGGGACCAGTTGGATGTATTTATCTATTTTGATTCAGAAGATAAAATCATTGCTACTACGCAACGTCCACGTGCACACGTCGACACCTTGGCCTGTTTAAAAGTAGTGGATGTGGTACCTTTTGGTGCATTTTTAGACTGGGGACTGGATAAAGATTTATTGGCTCCCAAAATAGAACAGCATCGTCCTATGGAAAGAGACAAATCCTATATTGTTTATGTCAAACGAGATAATAAAGAAAGACTCATTGCTAGTTCTAAGCTTGATTACTTTCTCGACAAAGTACCGGCTCAATACAACCCAGGGGATGAGGTGAGTCTACTAATTTCTGAAACCACTTCGATGGGAACCAAAGTCATTATTAATGACAAACATTGGGGTCTAATCCATGCCTCCGATATTTTTCAACCGCTGAGTTATGGGAAAAGAATAAAAGGGTATATCAAAACAGTCCGTGATGATGGCAAGATTGATGTGGTGCTTAGGAAAATGGGGCAAGATAATACTAATGATCTAGCACAGCGTATCTTGAGTGAATTACATAAAATGAATGGGTTTTTGCCTTTACATGACAAAAGTTCACCACAAGAAATTATGCGTGTTTTCAATGACAGTAAGAAAAATTTTAAAAATGCGATTGGAAAGTTGTATAAAAACGGCGAAATTACTTTGGAACCCGACGGAATTCGTATTCGGAATAAGCAAATGTAGATAGAACTGTGACATCCCCTGCGTAGGGTCACTGCCATTAAGTTAAGACCTCAGTCTACGTCCCGCGGCTTGTCCGCGGGATCCAGCAGTCTTGTTTAAGAGCCAGATCTCTG
>CAIRCS010000191.1 GCA_903877115.1 uncultured Legionella sp. | reverse complement strand
TCGGGGGCCACTCTCCCCTTGCAATACCAAGTATGCACCTAGCATCGCCAACTTCGCCAGAAACCCAAATATCATCGCCAGCTACGGCATTACTTCGCTTTAAAGCACTATTTTGGGGGAGATGGCCTAGCGCAGTGATCGAGATTGTTAATGGACCTGAAGTCGTATCACCACCAATTAATGGGCAATGAAAACGCTCAGAAATTGCGTGTAAACCCTCTGAGAAAGCAGCTAACCAAGTATGATTAATGTGCGTGAGTGCAATAGACAGCGTAAATGCAATAGGCTTAGCTCCCATCGCTGCCAAATCAGAAAGATTTACCGCTAGGCATTTATGCCCCAACAGCTTCGGATCCGCATCACTAAAAAAGTGCCGATTTTCAACCAGCATATCGGAGGTCACTGCTAAGATATGGTCTTTCGGTGGAGACGCAAGCAAGGCGCAGTCGTCACCGATCCCAAGAAGAACATTTGCACCTGCAATGTTGGGAACAGCGCTTGATGAAAAACCCCTTGAAAAATAGGTGTTTATGAGGTCGAATTCACCAAATTGTTGGGATTTATTAGAGGCCATGATGAATTGTAGGTGATGTTATAAAAATGGCGTAAAGTAATGCAAATAGATCAGATCAATTGTTAATATTAATAAAATAAAGTAAATAAACAAATTAATAAAGACAAAGTGAAACAAAGAATCTGGAATTAATAATATGGAAAAAATATGAGTCAAGACTCGCAAAACCCAAAATCAGGTAGTGCCACTGCACCTAGTAATCCCCAAGAAGCACTTAGACAGGCTGCTCTAAATTATCATCAGTTTCCGACACCTGGAAAGATATCTGTAACCCCAACTAAACAATTAACCAATCAACGTGATTTAGCGCTTGCTTATACTCCAGGCGTTGCCGCAGCTTGTTTAGAAATCGTGGCTGATCCGGCTAACGCCGTCAAATATACCGCTAGAGGCAATCTAGTAGGCGTAGTTACCAACGGTTCAGCAGTGCTGGGACTTGGCAATATTGGTGGCTTAGCAAGTAAACCCGTGATGGAAGGAAAAGCTGTTTTATTTAAAAAGTTTGCAGGAATCGATGTATTTGATATTGAAATCAATGAATCCGATCCAGCTAAATTAGTCGATATTATTGCTTCCTTAGAACCGACCTTTGGCGGTATTAATTTAGAAGATATTAAAGCGCCAGATTGTTTTTATGTAGAGCGTAAATTACGCGAAAAAATGAAAATCCCCGTCTTTCATGACGATCAGCATGGTACAGCGATTGTAGTATGTGCCGCGATTACGAACGGTCTTAAAGTAGTCAATAAGACGATAAAAGAAGTCAAATTAGTCACCTCTGGTGCGGGTGCCGCGGCCCTTGCGTGTTTGGATTTACTGGTAGATTTGGGCATGCCAGTTGAAAATATTTTTGTGACTGATTTGGCCGGTGTTGTTTATAAAGGTCGGGTTGAGTTGATGGATCCTGATAAAGATGTTTTTGCCAAAGAAACCTCTGCAAGAACCTTAAGCGATGTGATTCAAGATGCAGACATTCTATTAGGTCTTTCCGCTGGAGGCGTGGTTAGTCAAGATATGGTTAAGAAAATGGCGCCAAATCCTTTGATTTTTGTGCTTGCCAACCCGAATCCAGAAATTAATCCAGCTGATATCAAAGCAGTCCGGACAGATGCTGTGATTGCTACGGGAAGAACGGATTATCCAAATCAAGTTAATAATGTACTTTGCTTTCCATTCATCTTCCGTGGCGCATTAGATGTGGGGGCTACGACGATTACACGCGAGATGGAAATTGCTGCGGTCGAAGCGGTAGCGGAACTCGCCCGCGCTGAGCAAAGTGAAATCGTGGCAAATGCTTATGGCATTGCTGATTTAACTTTTGGCCCTGAATATTTAATACCAAAACCATTCGATCCAAGACTGATCACTATTATTGCCCCGGCTGTAGCTAAAGCGGCGATGGAGAGTGGAGTAGCAACTAGGCCGATAACCGATTTTGTGGCTTACACCAACCAGTTGCAACAGTTTGTCTATCAATCAGGTACTGTGATGAAGCCATTGTTTGCTGCGGCTAAAAAGATTGATCAGAGTAAAAAACGGATTGTGTTTTGCGAGGGTGAGGACGAGAAAATCTTGCGTGCAGTGCAGGTTTTGGTCGATGAAGATATTGTGAATCCGATTTTGATTGGTCGTCCAGGTGTGATTGAGCACCGCATCAAGAAATTAGGCTTACGTTTAACCCTAGATACCGATTACTCAGTCATTAATACCGAAAACGATGAACGCTTTAAAGATTACTGGCAAACTTTCTATGAGCTCACAAAGCGTAAAGGCGTTACCGAGTCGTATGCCAAGCTTGAAGTAAGGCGCAGAAGCACTTTAATTGGTAGTTTGATGGTTCGTAAAGGCGATGCGGATGGTTTAATTTGTGGACTCGTTGGCAGTCCATCGGCCCATTTACATTTTATTGATGTTGTCATTGGTCATGAAGAGGGCACCAATGTTTATGCAGCAATGAATGCTCTAGTGTTGCCGGATCATCAGCTATTTATTGTTGATACGCATATCAACTATGACCCAACGGCAGAAGAGCTTGCCGAAATTACAAGACTGGCTGTAGCTGAAATGCGTTCCCTCAATATCGAAGCGAAAGTAGCACTGTTGTCCCACTCTAATTTTGGTTCTTCAACCGCAGCTTCAGCGGAAAAAATGCGTAAGGTCTATCAAATTTTGCGTGAAAAACATCCTGACATTGAAGTCGATGGTGAAATGCACGGCGATTGTGCCTTAGATCCCGCCATTAGAAATACGATCATGAAAGACGGTACTTTAGATGGTCGTGCTAATTTACTCGTGATGCCAAATATTGATGCTGCCAATATTTCTTACAACTTACTCAAAGTCGCTGCTGGTAATGGTATCGCGATTGGTCCGATCTTATTGGGAGCGGCTAAATCGGTGCACATTTTGACACCATCTTCTACGGTGCGCCGAATTGTCAATATGGCTACATTGGCAGTGATGGGGGTTGAGTCGCATAAATAATAAAAACCCTAGTTTTTGGTTATTTTTTCTAATGGGTATGATTATTATTTATCAAACAAGCGAAACCACGGGTGGCATGTAACAGGCGACTAGATCGCCGACCCGTCAAGTATTGCATCTCCTTGAAAAACGATGCAATTCTAATCGATGGTGGCTTTAT
>CAIRCS010000190.1 GCA_903877115.1 uncultured Legionella sp. | reverse complement strand
CGACGAATGATCTTTCCAGAATCCTGTTTTGTGCGTCGGGTGATTTTCTGTACCCATCCTAGTTACTCCTGGTTGTTTGAATTGGAGTAAGTATCTGAATTTATTCCGGGGTTGAATAGATGGGGTTTATTAACCGCTTACTTATTGTATTACATTGCAGTGAAAACAAACAATGCAGAGACGCTATACAAGATAGGCATAACAAATCTATCGATAAAAAAACGATTCTTAGTAAAAGAGCGTACGCGTATAAGGGTTATTAAAAAATGGCCATTTGACGTAGGTCATGATGCAGCAGAATGTGAAGCTGAAATTATTAGACAATTTTTCCATCATAGATACTACGGACCCGCCATACTTGGCAGCGGCAATACTGAACTGTTCACTAAAGATGTATTGGGTCTAGATAAAAAGATCATTCATGATTCAGCAACCAACGTTTAAAGTTAGGATCATCAATGAAATAGCCTGATCGATTTGGGCTCCGACCAACAAGTTGTTTACGTTGAAGCACACGAAGCGCAGATTGCGTGGATGATACTGCCAATACCTTAATACCAAGCAGTTTGGCAAGTTTTTGGCGAACAGGCTCACTAAAAAAGCTTTCTGTCCCTATGGCTATCTCACTCAACAAAATTTGCTCCAATTTAGAAGCTTTATCCCATACTTCAATATACGCACGATCATTAAATACGTCGCTAAGCAACTGTTCTTTTGCAGTCATTATGCTTAAATTAGGATTTAAAGCCAATCGTTCAACAAGTGAACGGGCTAATTGAGGAACACAATCCATTTCTTGAAAAGAATCCCATAATA
This sequence comes from uncultured Legionella sp., assembly GCA_903877115.1. Taxonomy (GTDB): domain Bacteria; phylum Pseudomonadota; class Gammaproteobacteria; order Legionellales; family Legionellaceae. The sequence goes on along the minus strand of CAIRCS010000190.1, from coordinate 3,336 downwards.
AATCTGGATCTAGGCTTTGTTTTGTTATTTTCTTATATACGGAAGATAAGTGATCAGTAAATTGGCGCGTCAATTCAGGAAACGGTAAATTTTGTCCAAAATGAAAAAATGGCGCACTTGCTTGTGAAAACATTCGGCGCAATCCCTCACGCGATGAACCGGTAAAAATTACTTTGATGGTGTCTTTATGCATATCTAATGCAGTACGTAATCCCGCAATAAATAAATGATTGCTTTCGTGTTGTGCAAGCACCTGTACTTCATCCAAAAGCAATAGTATTTTTCCATGCTTAGACAGTGAGTCAAATAGAGTAAGTAAATCTAAAGGCTTATCTTTTGATGAATCAAACTCTAATACCCCGCCACCTACCCCTGCAACATCAGCGCTTATTTTTCGAATTCGAGTTAACGCGCTTTTTGAGGTGCGCTCTAAACCAGTTTTATCAGCGAACCGTATGAGTGTATTTGTAAAATTAAGTTGACTTGTAGCACCACTGTCTAAAAAACTAAAATAAAGTGTTTCAAAGCCTTTCTTTTCTGCAAGTGGTTGAATGTCTTTTAGAAGAAACTCGGTTTTACCCATGCGGCGTGGTGCAAAAAACACTAATGCACTAGAGAGCCCATTTTCAAATAGACCCAATACTTGTTGGGCTAATTCAGTACGCGGAAAATGCCACAAATCAATTTTCACCGTAATTCTTCCTGATGATTAGACTTCTTTAGATGATTATAATCTAATTAGATATATGTTGTCTAATGAGGTCTAATTAAATTTGCGAACAAGCGCTAATGGAGTGAAGAAAAAACGGTACTCTAAAGAACTTGATTACAGGCAAATTTGTAAACGGCCAAATTAAATTGCCGACATCAGCCACATTATTCTGCCGACTCCTTATCAAATGTCACAGCACTCTGATTAAGAATTTTATAAACCGTGGAGCGGCCAATTTTCAAATATCGAGCAATTTCAGTCGCACCCATTTTTTCATCGATGCGCAAACGGCGAACCTCAGCAGCATCAATTGATGGTTTGCGGCCACAACGAACACCATTGGATTTTGCTTTAGCGAGTGCGTTAATATGTCGTTTACTTCGTATGCTAGTTTCAAATTCATAAAATACGCTCAGCATTTCCAAAAATTCTTTGCCACCAGCGCCGCCTGTATCGAATGGCTGTTCAATAGCCTTTAATCGAACCCGTCTTTTTCCGAGCTCTATCAGAGTATTTCGTAGACCAGAAATGCTTTGTGCTATTTGTTCAATCCGCGTAACGATCAACACATCATCTTTACGGAGATAAGTCATGCATTCTTTAAAAGCTGTTTGTTCATTTTCCCTCTCAATAAATAGTGTTGTGCAGCTAGCGGCTTTTAGTGAAGCAATTAATATATCTGAATCCTCATCTGTTGTGTATGTTCTTGCATAGCCTATTAGTTCCATGAGCTAACCTCTATCAATAAAGAATCAATATTCGTATGGACAAAGCAATATCACTAAGATAGACCCTTTGGTTTGAGGTTATCCCTCACCAATCAATAAGCATTTCCGTGCTGCTGCAATAATTTCTGCTGTTAAAGACGTCATGCAATTTACCTGCATAATTCGTTTCGATTGCTTTAGTAATCGGTTAATTAATCTAAAATTCCCATTTGTCATACGTATAATGGTTGATACAACCTCCTGATCACTAAAGTCACTTTCATCAATACGGATCTCAAATTTTGAAAAATGCTTGGCAATGATAAACTCAACTTCAGATTTCCCCAAGTTTTTGAATTGGTGCACAAATCCAATTCTGGAATACAGTTGAGGAAAGCGTTCAATCATTTTTTCAATTCCAGGCATCCCAATAAAAATAAAGTTTGTCTTACCTGCGTCATATAGCTCTCTAATCAACTCAAATGACTGTGATTTTAGTCTCTCAGATTCATCGATGATCACTAATTCTGCAAAATTACGATTTTCTTCTCTCACATGCGGAGGGATCCCATCGGGATATAAAGTGGCCTCTTTCAAATGACTAAATTGTCGCTGCAATTTTTTAATATCAAGAATCACTTCTTTTGGAGAAGACAGTATTTGAGGTGTGTACAATACGCTATACCACCTAGCCATAGAAAAAGCTGGGGTTGGTTGACTAGAAATATATGAGTCAGTGGAATTTTTTATAATTTTATCCCAATGCGTATAATGAATGGCTGACTCAGTCTTACCTGCACCAGCAGGACCGTAACACAAACCAATATATCGATCGCGATGACAGGCTTTACAAAACTCTGCAAATTGTTTGTACTGCTTAGTAATAATAAATTCACTCATATTTGTAAGTCTTTAATTTGTTTTTCTTTACTTCTGGTGCTAGCAAAGGCGCATCGTTTTTAGTTAACGATTGTAAATAGATGTCACTGGTTTCGATAACCGCGTCGACGAGTGATTTTCGCTCTATAAGTTCTTTTTTCAATTTTTGGCGCCGCTCATTTCTAGCATGTTGAATATCTTTTAATCCAATCTTGAGTTGAGATAATTCAGGACAAATTGGTTGACATAAAAAACGCCCTTTATAAAAGACTCTAATTGAAGTAACGTTTGATGGGGAGTATCTAATAACAACCATCTCGCCAATATATGGAGCAAGCAGAGTATCGATATATCGTAATCCCTGAAATCGGATCCCATCTCTAAATATTTTTCTCGGCTTTGCTTCGTTTAGTAACAATAGATCAAGCTGCTCGATGGAGTCGAGTTGTTGAGGTAGAAAACCATTTTTTTGCCAACGGGCAGCCGGGGCATCACCTATTTCAGGGTGGTTGGTGTGATTGTATTCAATGATAAATCCGTAGATTAGCGTGTCCAATGATTTCAAATCGATATATTTTGTTTGTGCGCCATTTTGTGTAACGGCTTGTAATTTGCTAATAAGCATTTGGTTCAGCGTTCGGAAAAAGCGTTCTATTTTGCCACGACCTCGCGGTTGAGCTATTTTAGAAAATATAAGGTTTATTTTTAAGTCAACACAAACTTGTTCGATATGTTTTGAAGTAAAATCAGAACCATGGTCTGTATAAAACGCTTCTGGCACACCCAATACTCCCCAATCAGGATCGGGCTTTCTCCAAATGGCATGCCTAAAACATAGCGATGTTTTTTGAGCAGATGGTGAAAGAAATGATAGTTCATATCCACAGATTGCTCTGCTGCAACTCAGCAATCCCCTCATTTTAGGTCACGCAAAAAATCAGTCCAAAACCCTTGTTTTTGGAGTAAATTATCAAAATTTTGCATCAGATTGTCTTGTTCTTCTTGAGTGAATCTGAAGAAAAATCTGTAATAAAACTG
>CAIRCS010000189.1 GCA_903877115.1 uncultured Legionella sp. | reverse complement strand
GGATCCAGCAGTCTTGTTTAAGAGCCAGATCTCTGGATCCCACGGACAAGCCGCGGGACGTAGGAGAAAGGTGAAACTCTTAACTTAATGGCAGCGTCTCTTACGGTCGCGGCTCGGATGAACTAGAATATTAGGGATATAAAATGAAGCGCGGTAAAAAAAGCCAATACACCCAATACTATATCATCTATGGCTTATATTGTTTCTTCACGCTATGTGCCATTTATTTTTCCTCCTTTACTAAAACAATAGCTGACTGGGTCAGCCAAATTGATCTCACTCTGGATTATGCATTAAGTGAAGTATTAAATTCCGGGCCTGTGGCGTTGCATTTACGCCATATCCTTGCTTTGGCGCTGACACCGATTGTGATCGTCGCCATTCCAACCGCTGTATATTGGGGTATCAAAAAGAAAATGCCCTCATATTTGATTCAAAGCATTTGGGTAATATGGATCATTGCTGCTTTATCACGTTTATTAAGCCAATAAAGGATTTGTACCATGGCTATTTTAGTCAATCAACTCAACCCACAATCCAAAGAATTTAAAAACAATGCCGCCGCTATGCAAGCATTGGTCAATGAACTACGTAGTAAAATTTCAGATATTACACAAGGGGGTGGCGAAGCGGCTCGGCAACGCCATCAACAACAAGGCAAACTCTTACCCCGTGAGCGTTTAGCTCAATTGCTCGATCCAGGCAGCCCATTTTTGGAATTATCGCAATTGGCCGCTTATCAAGTATATCCTGATCCCGTTCCGGCAGCGGGTATCATCACCGGTTTGGGGAAAATAGCAGGCCAAGAATGTTTGATTGCAATCAATGATGCCACGGTCAAAGGCGGCGCATATTATCCCTTAACAGTCAAAAAGCATCTGCGGGCGCAAGAAATTGCGCAAGAAAATCATTTACCTTGTATCTATATCGTAGATTCAGGCGGCGCTTTTCTACCCTTACAAGATCAGGTATTCCCAGATCGCGATCATTTTGGACGTATTTTCTACAACCAAGCTCGTCTGTCTGCACAAAACATTCCGCAAATTGCCGTGGTCATGGGTTCTTGCACGGCAGGTGGCGCGTATGTCCCAGCCATGGCCGACGTATCCATCATGGTCGGCAAGCAATCCACTATTTTCTTAGGCGGCCCTCCTCTCGTCAAAGCAGCCACCGGCGAAATCATTTCCGCTGAAGAATTGGGTGGCGCCGACATCCATTGTCGTCAATCTGGGGTTGCGGATTATTATGCAGACAATGATTTGCATGCATTGGCCCTCGCCAGAGGTGCCGTCAAAGCACTCAATCGACAAAAACCCTTCACGGTACAGCGAATTGCAAGTCGAGAACCCTTATACGATCCACAAGAATTATATGGCATCATCCCAACCGATCCGCGCAAACCTTTTGACTGCCGCGATGTCATTGCACGGCTGGTAGATGGTTCTGAATTTGATGAGTTCAAAGCGCTATATGGCAGCACCTTAGTATGCGGCTTTGCTCACCTCTATGGGTACCCCATCGGTATCATAGCCAACAATGGCATTCTCTTTGGAGAGTCTGCACTCAAAGGCACTCAATTCATTCAACTGTGTGCAAAACGCGGCATTCCGTTGGTATTCCTCCAAAACATCACGGGTTTTATGGTTGGTAGTAAATACGAAGCAGCCGGCATTGCCAAGCATGGCGCAAAAATGGTCACCGCCGTCGCCTGTGCTGCCGTACCCAAATTTACCATCATCATTGGTGGCAGTTTTGGCGCAGGCAATTATGCTATGTGTGGCCGAGCTTATGGTCCCCGATTGTTATGGTCATGGCCTAATGCGCGTATTTCCGTCATGGGCGGAGAGCAAGCAGCCTCTGTCATGGCCGAAATCAATCGTGAAAAATATCTCAAGCAAAACAAATCTTGGTCGGCTGAAGAAGAAGCAGCGTTCAAAGCCCCTTTACGCGAACAATTTGAAACGCAGGGATCGCCTTATTATGCCAGTGCTCGTTTGTGGGACGATGGAGTCATCGCACCTGAGGACACGCGTAGAATTTTAGGCCTGAGTTTGTCAGCCAGTCTCAATGCTCCTATCCCAGCGACTGAATTTGGTATTTTTAGGATGTAATCATGCGTAAATTACTGACGGAACAGAATGAACAGGTATTCCTCATCACGTTTAATAACAGTGAAAAACACAATGCATTTGATGATGAGCTCTTAGTGGAATTAGACCACGCTTTGGATCACGCACTCCAACAACCCGATATTCGTATCATTGTAATCCAAGCCAATGGCAAACATTTTTCTGCTGGTGCAGATTTGGCTTGGATGCAACGCATGGCCAATATGGATGAAAGCGACAACCAAGCAGACGCCTTAAAATTTGCCAAAACATTGCATAAACTCTATCAAAGCCCCAAACCTACGATTGCATTGGTTCATGGTGCAACCTTTGGCGGCGGAATTGGTCTCATTGCAGCCTGCGATATAGTGTTTGCGACAGAACAAGCCAAATTCTGTTTTTCTGAAGTAAATCTAGGTCTCATTCCAGCAGTCATCAGCCCCTATGTTATCCAAGCGATTGGCGCACGTATGGCCAAAGCTTTGTTCCTAAGCGCAGAAATATTTTATGCGCCACAAGCGCACTCCATGCAGCTCATTCATCACATTGTACCCGAGGCCGAATTACGCACGATAGGGTTCGCGCAGGCCAAAATCTTGAGTCAAAAGCCGGAGCAAGCCCTCTGCCAAGCCAAAGCACTGGTGCAATATGTGCAAGCTCATCCTATTGATTCAGATATCATCCAGCACACCGCTGAATGGATTGCAAAAATTCGCGTATCCAAAGAAGCACAAAATGCATTACACTTATTTTTAAACCGTTCGGCAGGATAAGCATGTTTCGCAAACTACTCATTATCAATCGCGGAGAAATTGCTTGTCGCATTATCCGCACCGCACGCACTATGGGCATTGCCACGGTCGCTGTTTATTCTGCTGCAGATGAACAGACCCTTCATGTCCGTGAAGCCGATGAAGCATTCTATTTAGGACCGGCACCGGCCATCGACAGTTATCTGAATATCGATGCCATTTTAAAAATTGCGCAGGAGTGTAAAGCAGAAGCCATCCATCCAGGCTATGGGTTTTTATCTGAAAACCCAGCTTTTGCACAAGCTTGTGCGACCGCTGGGATTGTTTTTATTGGGCCCTCTGTCCAAGCCCTAGAAATTATGGGCTCCAAACAACTTGCCAAGCAACATTTGGCCCAAACAGCGATCCCACTCATTCCGGGTTATCATGGGACAGAACAATCTGACCAACATTTGCTTGCAGAAGCCCAAAAAATTGGCTTTCCTCTCCTGATCAAAGCTGCGAATGGCGGAGGCGGCAAAGGTATGCGTACAGTCTATAGCCACACAGAATTCCTTACTGAATTGACCGCAGCACGGCGTGAATCATCAGCTTATTTTGCCGATGATACGATTATCTTGGAAAAACTCATTCAAAACCCGCGCCATATTGAAATTCAAATTATGGCCGATAATTTTGGCCAAACTGTGCATGTATTTGAACGCGATTGTTCGATCCAACGTCGTCATCAAAAAGTGATAGAAGAAGCGCCTGCTGCACAGCTTGCACCAGAACTGCGACAACAAATGACCGATGCTGCGATTGCCGTTGCCAAAGCAATCCAATACCGCGGTGCAGGCACAGTGGAATGCCTGGTTGAAAACAATCAACATTTTTATTTCATGGAAATGAATACCCGACTACAAGTAGAGCACCCTGTTTCTGAGATGATCTCTGGTCTCGACCTGGTCGCCTGGCAAATTAAAATAGCCGCCAACGAACCCCTCCCCTGCTCGCAAGCAGACATTCCTATGCGGGGACATGCTATCGAATGTCGTTTATATGCGGAAGATCCCGCTCACGAATTCCTACCGTCTACTGGACAAATCCGCTTTTTAAGAACACCCAACAAGGCCAATCTGCGCATCGATACAGGCATAGAAGAACATTCCATTATTTCCATTTACTACGATCCCATGATTGCAAAAATCATTGCATGGGGTACAGACCGTAACGATGCGATACAACGGCTCATTGGAGCCTTACGGCATTATCATGTAGGCGGCGTCAAAACCAATCGGAGTTTTTTATTAGGAATTTTACAAAACCCGCAATTCGCAGCGAATACCTATACCACACATTTTTTGCAGGATAACCCAATTACCATACCTCAGGCTGACATATTCTGGGCCTTATCCGCCGCCAGCGCCATTGACTACGCAGCTTTGACCCACAATTTGGATCCGATATATCAGGCAAATTTTGGCTGGCAAATGCATAGTCCCAGTGCCTGGCATTGGTATTATCGCTACCAAACACAAAGTTTTACGCTCCTGATCACGCCACTTAGTTTGCAGCAATTGCGTATCACATTCCCAGATCAAACGGCTCCTACCTGTGAATTCACCATCCTATGCACCCAAGATAAGGTGAGCTTAGATAATGGCCGCGAACAACGTCATTATTACTATGACGAATTGGGTGATCACCTCACAGTCTATCTGGAAGAGGAACCTATAGAACTACAACGCGTCACCTCGCATCAGAGTCAATCCACGCTCAATCATAGGCCAGAATTGACAGCACCGATGCCAGGAACCGTGGTGGCGGTATTAAAGCAATTAGGGGAATCCGTAGAATCCGGAGAAGCATTGATTGTGTTAGAAGCCATGAAAATGGAGCATACCATTCACGCTCCGCATGCTGGCACGGTGCAAGAAATATTTTATCCAGTGGGTGCCCAAGTTCAAGAAGGCGCAACGCTCGCAGCTTTGGAGCCGTTATGAGCCAAACGGATGTGATTTTATTGGAAGTTGGTCCCCGTGACGGTCTGCAAAATGAAACAAATTTTGTTCCAACCAAGCATAAAATAGAGTTTATCAATCTCTTAAGCCAAACCGGTTTGCAACATATTGAAGCCACCAGCTTTGTATCGCCCAAAGCCATTCCACAACTTGCTGACAGTGAATTGGTATTTCGCGATATTCAAAAACCACCGCATATTCATTTTTCCGCACTCATTCCCAATGAAAACCGCATGCAACAAGCTCTGCAAGCTGGCGTAAAAGAAATTGCCATTTTTACTGCCGCCAGTGAGTCGTTCAATCAACGCAATATTCAGTGCTCGATTCAAGAAAGCATTGCGCGGTTTGAACCTGTCATGCATTTGGCGAAAACTCACCATATATGGGTCCGCGCCTATATTTCTTGTGCTTTGGGCTGTCCCTATGAGGGAGAAATTTCACCCAAGCAAGTGCTGGCCGTGGCACAACAATTACTCCGACTTGGAGTCGATGAAATTGATTTGGGAGATACGATTGGCGTTGGTACCCCCAAACAAACCCAACGCTTAATTGATACCCTCAAACAAGACATTCCCATCCAAAATTTGGCCATGCATTTTCATGATACCTATGGACAAGCCGTTGCTAATATTCATCAAGCACTCCAAGCCGGGATCCGCCGTTTTGATTCTGCCGTTGCTGGTTTGGGAGGCTGTCCTTATGCTCGCGGCGCCAGCGGCAATGTCGCAACAGAAGACGTGCTCTATTTGATGCATGGTTTGGGCTTGCAAACAGGCGCAGATATTTTCAAAGTGGTGGCTGCGGGTGATATGATTTGCAAAATATTAGGTCGCAAAAACCAATCCAAAGTCGCCAATGCTTTATTGGCAAATCAATAAATCGCGACTGCCCCTGGAATCTTAGAAAGCCGAGCCGTGACCGTTAGGGAGCGGAAATTTAATCAGAGTTCTGCACTCTAACGGTCACAGCTTAGCACATTATCAACTCACGCATTCTTTTTAGCACGTTTTTCTGTACGTTTCTCAGCAGCTGTTTTTGCGGGCTTTTTCTTAATATCTTTCTTTTTATCCTGACTCTTACTCATAGTTCACTCCTAGTATTGTTAGACAGCTAATTTTAGCAGAATTAATGAGATATTGCAGATTGTAGTCATTAATCAAAAACGGTATACTTCGAGGTGATAAAATTTACGGGATTTCTGCATGTCAATTCATCATTCAAAAGCACTTGTGAGTGATGACTTTGAAGCGATGAATCGCTTGATCGTCGAAAAAATACAGGGCAACCATGATCTCATTGATAATCTAGCCAATCATATTATTCAGAGTGGCGGTAAGCGCCTACGGCCTTTATTGGTATTACTCGCTAGCCAGGCCTGCCATTACCCAGGTAAACAGCATATTCTCTTAGCAGCGATGATCGAGTTCTTCCATACAGCAACACTCCTGCATGATGATGTGGTAGATGAATCAACATTACGCCGCGGTCAGCAAACTGCTCACGGCATCTGGGGTTCAAAAGCCAGTATTTTGGTAGGCGATTATTTATTTACGTTGTATATGCAATTAATGATTGCCATCGGCAATATGTCCATTATGACTCTGCTCACAGATATCTCCCATCAAATCGCGCGCGGAGAAATCATGCAATTGTCGCATCAGCATAATGACAAATTGAGTATCGACGAGTATTTTGCAGTCATTCACGCAAAAACATCGTTACTTTTTGCCGCATCGACGGCCAGTGGTGCCATGCTTGCCAAAGCAGACGATACAATAGTGAAAGGTTTATATGCTTATGGTTTACATCTTGGAAATGCATTTCAATTGATTGACGATGCATTGGATTATTGCTCAGATGCTAAAACCATTGGGAAAAATATTGGTGATGATTTGGCAGGCGGAAAAGTCACCCTCCCCCTATTGTATGCATTACAAAAGAGCACCCCAGAACAACAACAAAAAATTCGCCTCAGCATCACGCAAGGCGGGCGCGAAAATCTCCCGCAAATTCTTGAAGCCCTGGCCGCTACCGACGCCATTACCTTTACAAAAGACAGAGCGCGAGAAGAAGTGGATCAAGCTATATCAGCACTAGCAGTGTTACCTGCATCCGCTTATAAAGACGCTCTGGCAGGCATTGCCCATTATGCGATTGAACGCGAAAATTAAGCATTTGTTGGCAAGAAAATCTCGTGCATACATTCAGGTTTCTATTTTTTTGTATCAAGGAACATTGCTATTCAGTTCACGAAGTCGCTTACTTAGTACCCTAAAATTAGGGCACCGAATCAATGAACTGAGGCACTGCCGAAGTGGGAATTTATAAACCAGCCAAATTTCGTGGCAAGTACAGTGGCGATCAAGGTCAACATTATATGAGTGACACTTATCTCAATAATGCTATTTTGAGTGGATTCTCCTTAATGGCTACAAAATAAAGTCCCATTTCACGCGGAATCATTGTTTCAAACAGTCATTCCGCGCTTCATTTAAACAAAGTAATGGCCGGTCATTCGAGTATTAAAAAAGATGGGAATATTTTCGCACAACAAGTTTAAATTTCAATTAGATTTGCGCAAATAAAACGACAGGGATTTTCTGCTATCTACTTGCGAGCAGTTAGTACTCCTTTATTTTAGGCTATACTTAGTTTGAGGTCATTGTTTACATGGGCTGACATGCTAAAAATAAATACAAGCCATCGTTGGTTTTATATGACTTTCTGGCTTCTTTTCCTCTCCTATTGTCAAACGTTACATGCAGAAGCGTGTGACTCTGCCATGATGGAAGCACGCTATAATACACTTGTAAAAGAGAGTGAATTATATCAAAGTCAAAGCGATTATTGGAAATTAGTGGGTACCGTCGAATCTATCCTGACTTTTCAAAATTTTATAAAGCATTGTATCGATACCCAGCAAAGTAAAATAACAAATATTGATGAATTGTTGGAAAAATTTAAATCATTACAAATCGAAACACCCATCAGCGTCGAACTACAACAGAAGAAAGTGTTACTTGGAAAAAACTTTGTTAATACGCTATTTTTAAATAATCATCTAAAAGTACTTTTGGCAAAAACCACCGCTGCTGAAAAAAGCTTCAATTACTGGAACATTCTAACCAAAACAACCACACTTTCTGACAATATTGACAAGGTATCCTGGTCCTATTTTACTATTAATGTGAATACACTGTATCAACAAATAAGCATGTGGGTAGTAACTGACATGCATTGGTTGTTATTGATAAGCAGTTTTGTCATAGGATTTTTAGTACGGAGATGGTACATAGTGGCTGAGTTGGGCTTATATAAAAATTTACAGAACCTATTCACACTACTGATAATAATTGCAGCAGTTATCTATAACTACCTGTTATTGTTAGAGTTGCGCGCGGGTGAGTATATGTCACTGAAATTAGTTGAAATGCGCTATATTTTATATTTCATTGTACTTTCGCAATTACTTATGCTGCTGATTAATCGGAATAGAGCTTCCCCCAACGAACCAGTTATTATAGAGGGATTACGTCGATTTTATATCATCCTGCCTCTGGGTATTTTAGGTTATTTTATGTTTCATTTGTTGAAAGAACAATGGAGCACTCCAGCATTAAATGTTCTTCTTAACACAGAAATTACGCTATATAACTTTGCCTTACTTTGGCTAATCTGGCCTGTTTTCAAAGTCAGCTTTTTTAACTCAACAATGGGTAGCAAGCTCCGAAGGATATCTAAAGCATTACTATTTTTATCTGTTTCAACTTTGATTAGCACCGGATGGGCTGGCTACCAACATGCCGCGCTGCTTTTTATACCTAATATCTTCATTACAATCATAATGGTCACTATCTTCTTAGATGTAAATCGGTTTCTCAAAGTCCTTTATACCTCTTTATCTAGTACAACTCATCAATGGCATATCAAACTGTGTCATTTTCTTAAAATAGATCCGTGTGAAAAAATATGGGAATTGCTTTTTTTGCGCGCTATTTTACTCTTTATAGTATTGTCTTTTGGCATCATAGCCCTGCAACAAGGTTGGGGAATGATATTGTTTGATACATACCGATACTACTATAATTTGGCCCAAGGAGTCGTATTTTTTAATATCATTATTTACCCGCTCCGGATCACTCAAGCATTCATCGTATTTTGTTTTATTATGTTGCTGGGGCGCTCTATTGGTAAATTAATTATAGAACAGTCTAAACTTGAACCTACCCTGTGTATTTTGATAAGAAAAATCATAAGCTCTGCTGTATGCTGTATGCTGTATGCTGTATAGCAATTATAATTGGTTTAATTATCGCAGGAGCCAATCCCCTCAGCCTTACGATTGTTTCAGGACTGTTTTCAATCGGAATTGGTTGGGGCATAAAAGAAATAGTGGCAGATATTATCTGCGGCTTATATATCTTATTTGCCAGACCAGTTGAAATTGGGGACTGCATTAAAGTGGATGGGACAGAAGGTAAAGTTTGCAATATTGGTCTAATCTCTACACATGTTAAAACCTTTAAGCATTATGATTTGTTCGTCGCTAACTCCAAACTGATATACAATACCATTCGCAATTACTCTTTTCACAACAATATGTTGTATCTCATAAAAACTGCTGTTTCCATATGTGACAGAAATCAGGTTGAGCTTGCCAGACAGTTATTGATTGACATAGCATCGAAAAATCCCAGAATCTCTCAAGAAAACCCTAACCAACCTGCTGTTTTTTTTGAAGACGATACCTTGACATTACGATGTGTTGTCATCAATACACATCAGTCTGACCAAATTTCAAGCGACCTAAATTTAGCAATTGCACGCGTATTTACTGAAAGAAAAATCTCTTTTTCTTTTAAATAAGACGTATTTTATACATTTCTGGTCAAACCAACCGGTGAAGGTTGTGGTGTTAAAGCAATAAGACCAAGAAGATTGGTCAGCAACATAAATGATTTTTTAGAGTTATTATCCGTATTGCTTATATAATACCATCGATTCAAATAATAAATTTCAACGCTAGCGTTTTTGGGTTTTGTTGAGGAATACTCGATTTTCATGATCCCTTCTAAAACCCTCTGCCAATCAAACATCTGACCATTACGATAGACGGTCATCGTCAACATATTATTTTTGACATCCTCTGGAGGAATCGCGACACCTTTGGATAAATAATTCAATACTCCTAACACTGAACGCGTAACAACGAGGGTTTTATGCGGACCCGCATGATTTGAAAAAACTATGTCATTGTGATAAACCTCAACACCTGCCTTTTTCAGTATCAATGTTTCCTTTGCAGTTAAATGACCGTTTTTATTCAAATGAAATACTAAATTTTCTGTTTTACCATCATCACTCTCTGTGTAAGAGAGGTCCAATGCATCCTTAAGTTGCAAACGCCGCAATACGTAGACCATATTCATAAATTCTTGATACTTGGGAACATGATGTGAAGTTGGTCTAGCCGCATTGGATGCATTCATTGAAGTCCCAGCTTGTTGCAATAGCATTCTAAATACTCGAGGAATACTCCAAGATGTTTCGATTAATGACATAATTTGGTCTAAGTGAAATCGAGATAAAAAGCGTTTACTATAATCGCTATCCTCTAAAGGAGTATAACTAATAATAGGATTGTCACTGTATGAATATCCATTGCCAGCTGAGAGTTGTTGTCCGAAAATACTTCCCCCAGTTGAAAAAACCAGCAAGATCACCCGTACTTTGCAGTTTTGTACTACCTGAAATATTACCCACACTCAAAACCATAGGGGGATAGTTGTAGCGAAGACGCACCATATTGAGCAAGAGTTCTTTATTTCTACTGTCGTCAAATGCGATATTGTATTGGTATCGATCTAGTGTAAGTATCCTAGGTCCGACCGAGTTACAGCCAAAAAGAAAAATAAAAAGAAGCACTGTAACCCATTTATAACTTAGCGAAACATCTTTCACTGAAATCCAAATTTATAAATCGATAGTAAATAATATTACGAAACACTGCCGATAACAATACATCCATCCAAGCGCTTGCCAGATAATTCACTCATAAACATTAAATACAGCACATCATGAGCATTGCCTTCTAGGTAATTTAAAAACCACCAAAAGCGATCAATATATATACAAAAAAAGACCGATAGTGTATAATATATATACAATAACCACATATATGGGCCATATGAAAGACCGTCGTCAGATGATTGCTGCTTTGCCACAACTCACCGTGATTGGTTTAGGTCCAGATGGCCTGAGTGCCACTATTGAAGCCGCTAAGCTAGGCTTACGCGTTGTTGCCTTTACAAAAAAACAAGATTATGTCCGAGGTCAACGCTTCAAGCTAGCGCCTAATACCATGGGATTTCTAGATAGCCTTGAAAATACTTCGGATCCACTTGATGCCTCTTTTTTTGATAAAATGGTTGAAGACAACTCCATCCAAGTCAAAGATTTAGAACAATTTTTACGGAGAAAACTGGAGGATTTTCGGGATTTAGTCACCATTATTGAGCTGGATGATACCAATCCGATTACAGCTATTCAGCATGATTCCAGCCAAAACGCAAATTACCTGAGCTTAGCGGATGGAACCAGGCATTATTTTACGCATCTTATTGGTTCAGAAGGCGCAAAACGAACCGTGGCTAATCTGGTAAAAACGGGGCTAGAAGTACCCATTGAATATCAAAATTGCACTCAAGAGCGTCATCCCTATCATGCTTCAGTGCAATTATTTGCCAACAAGCATAAAAGAACCGTCACACCACTGCAATCTGAGGCAGATTTAGGATGGCCAGAACATTTGGGGGAGCCAACATCATTCGTCCTAACGGACCATCAAGGCGCTGTAGAGCCAGATACCAAAATTGGTAAATTCTCGTTTGCGGGTGAAATCCCCGAGAGCATTTTCACCGCACCGGAAGCTTTGCGTGCTGATTTATTAAAAAACTGGGCAATTCTGCAAATCGCAAAGGAATACTCTGAGCCTGCTTTGCTCCAACAATTAGATTTTAGGCCTAGCCAACGCTATGCAAAGGCTAAGGATAAAGTGAAAGCCTGTGCGTTTACGATGCATTTATCGGTCTGCACGCAGGCAGCATTCAAAGTTCAAGGTGGGTATTACGCGCCGATTGGAGATGCACGTCGGACACCCAATTATACTCAAGCTCATGGTCTACATGATGCTATTTTAGCTGGGATTGAGTTTGCACGGTGTATTCGTGCTGATAATACCTTCGATGTTGCACGATATGAAGCTTTGATTGCAGAAATTGATGCTGCACTGCAATATAGCTGCGCTTATTTTGCACCGTTTTATACCGAAGATCCTCGGTCTAACTGCACCGATGCTTCAAGCATCGCTACAACCGACTGTGAAACAGATAGTTTTAGATCCGAATCACCTTTGCGCGTCGATGCTGGCAGTCCAGTGCAAGCAATAATAAGTCCTTAATGAGGAATCCTATTATTATGATGAGTAGGTTGGGCCTTGGCCCAACCTACTCTTATCAGTTAATTGAAACTCAATCCACTCAGACATTAAACAAGAAATGCATCACATCGCCATCTTGTACGACGTAGGCTTTGCCTTCTAAGCGCAGTTTTCCTGCTTCTTTGGCACCTTGTTCGCCTTTATGCGCCACAAAATCTGAGTAGGCAACCACTTCAGCACGGATAAATCCTTTTTCAAAATCCGTGTGGATAACACCAGCTGCTTGCGGAGCAGTAGCGCCATTAGGGATGGTCCAAGCACGGACCTCTTTGAAGCCCGCTGTAAAATAAGTTTGTAAGCCTAATAATTCATAGCCAGCACGAATTACGCGATGCAATCCTGGTTCAGCCAATCCCAAATCAGCCATAAACTCAGCGCGATCATCCGCATCTAATTCAACCAGCTCAGCTTCCGTTGCAGCACACAATGCCACCACTTTGGCATTTTCTTGTGC
Source organism: uncultured Legionella sp. (assembly GCA_903877115.1). Lineage (GTDB taxonomy): Bacteria > Pseudomonadota > Gammaproteobacteria > Legionellales > Legionellaceae. The sequence continues at coordinate 14,551 of CAIRCS010000189.1, read as the reverse complement.
CGCCAAGGCCACGACTTTGTCTAACAGAGGATTGTTGGTATATCCATCATCGTTCACATTAGCGATGTATAAAACCGGTTTTGCAGTCAATAAAAACAAACGTTTAACGATCGCGCGTTCCTCTGTATCCAACTCTAAGGTACGTACAGGCAAACCTTGATCCAGTTGCTGCTTCAGCTTTTGTAAAATTTGCACTTCAAATTGTGCTTCTTTATTGCCAGTTTTCCCCAGCTTATTCGCTTTGAACAGCGCTTTTTCGACCGCATCCATATCTGCCAAAGCCAGCTCAGTATTAATGATTTCGATATCATGCAGCGGATCAACACGTCCGGCGACATGTACCACATCTTGATGTTCAAAACAGCGCACCACATGCGCAATCGCATCGGTTTCTCGGATATTGGCTAAAAATTTATTGCCAAGTCCCTCGCCACTCGCTGCGCCTTTTACTAATCCAGCAATATCCACGAATTGCATCACTGCTGGTAACGTCCGTTGCGGATTCACAATGGCTTCTAAGGCTTGTAAGCGCGGATCAGGCACAGAGACAGTGCCGACATTGGGTTCTATCGTACAAAAAGGATAATTAGCCGCTTCAATTCCAGCTTGCGTCAACGCATTAAATAAAGTGGATTTCCCCACATTTGGCAAACCAACAATGCCACATTGAAACCCCATATTATCCTCCTGTATGTAAACGATTCATCGCAACTGCAAAATTCCCCGCCAAAATCAACGGTAACTCACCCAAAGCCCGTGCAATCGCAGACGAAATTTTTTCTCTATCTGCCACGGATGGTTTTGAAAGCACGTAATCTGAGACCAAATCTTTTTGTCCTGGATGACCAATCCCAATCCGCAAACGGTGAAAGTCATTAGAATGCAGTTGCGCAATCACATCGCGCAGACCATTATGACCACCATGCCCACCAGCAGTCTTCAAACGCAGATCGCCTGCAACCAAATCTAATTCGTCATGCACGATTAAAATTTCGTGCGGTAAAATATCATAAAATTGAGACAAAGCACGAACACTTGCGCCATTTAGATTCATAAAGGCCAAAGGCATCATGAGTAGACAATGCGCTGAATCCGCATCAAATCGCACCCACTCGCCACCCAGCTTTTTATCAGATTTGAACTGTAATTGTTTTGCTTGTGCCAGCTCTTCCACAAACCAAGCCCCAACATTATGTCGAGTCAAAGCATAAGCAGCACCGGGATTACGTAAACCGACTATCAGTTTGATCGTCATAACAGAATCGCTCGCAAGGAAGGCAGTACGTGGTTAATTTAATAATTTGTTCGGCTCATTCGAACCGTGATCGCGAGTGAATGGGACTGTTTCATTCACGAGATGTTCGATTTTCTAATAACCCTGGGTCACGCGGTTTATCCGCGGGCCCCAGAGATCCCTATACTGCGCTGTATGCCGCGGACAAACAGCGGCACGTAAGCACTAAGAGGAGAAAATCCAACATAGCGTTACACTTTCACTCCCTCACCGTCACGGCCCAGATAGAACAATACCGATTATTCTTCGTCTTTCTCTTCTGATGCTTCTTCAGACTCTTCAGAACCCTCTTCACCAGCTTCCTCGTCAGCGCTCTCTTCCAGAACATCAGATTCAGATGCTTCAGCGGCTAATTCTGCTTCCAAAGCTTCTGCAGCATGACTGAGATGCGCGTTTGCAATCGGTTGATCATGTTCATCTACAGCTGGAGTTGCTAATTCGACATTCTTAGGTAATTTCAAATCAGACAAATGAACTACGCCGTCTAATTCCAAATCACTCAAATCCACTTCAATAAATTCAGGCAAATATTGAGCTTGGCAACGCACTTCAACTTGTGACATCACGTGACTAACCACACCACCATCTTTATGACCAGGGCAAGTGTCCCCATTGATAAAATGCAATGGAATCATTTTCACCAACACATCTTTAGCCGATACACGTTGAAAATCCATGTGTAAAATAACAGGTTTGTAAGGGTGGCGTTGTAAATCTTTTAAAATAACCTGTTGGGCTTTGCCATCCACATGCAATTGAAATACTGTCGAGTAAATCGCTTCATTTTCTAAAGCTTTGTTCACTTTGTGTTGTGACAACGACAATAATTGTGGATCTTTTTCACTGCCATACACAATAGCCGGGACCATTTGCTCAAGACGACGTAGGCGGCGGCTCGCACCTTTCCCCTGCACGTCTCTTGTTTGCGCTTCTAGGGTAACTGTTGACATCATTTGCTCCAAATATTAGCGTGTAACCCTGCGACCGGGTTGACACATGAGCCGGCCAGTATACAATAAATCAAATACAACTTGAAGTCACAATTGAAATTTAATAGAATATACCACTTTGTTTATAGTAGTCGGAGAAAAATAGCATGCACGCGGTAATCAAAACTGGCGGTAAGCAATACCGAGTCAAAGAAGGTGATGTTCTGAAAATCGAACAACTCGCCTCCGTTGACATTGGGCATATCATTGATTTCAAAGAAATCTTAATGATTACCAAAGGTGACGCAACAACGATTGGCACACCTTTTATTGCCAAAGCTTCTGTAAAAGCAGAAGTCATGTCGCAAGGTCGACATAAAAAGATTAGAATTATCAAATTTCGTCGCCGTAAACACCATATGAAACGTATGGGACATCGACAAAATTACACAGAAATCAAAATCACTGCGATTGGCGGTTAGTTAAGAGGACTAAGATAAATGGCAACTAAAAAAGCCGGGGGTAGTACCCGTAACGGTCGTGACTCGAATCCTAAGTATCTTGGAGTCAAACGCTCAGATGGGCAACTCGTACAAGCAGGTGAAATTCTTGTTCGTCAACGTGGCACCAAATTCCATGCCGGCAATGGTGTAGGTTTGGGTAGAGATCATACTTTGTATGCCTTGGCTACAGGACTTGTGAAATTCATGAACCGCGGCGCATTGAAGCGTAAATTCGTTGCAATCGTCCCAGCTACTGTTACTGAATGAAATTTGTTGATGAAGCCGTCATCAAAATCGAAGCCGGCAATGGTGGCAATGGCTGTTTAAGTTTTCGACGTGAGAAGTTTATTCCCTTCGGAGGCCCTGACGGCGGCGATGGCGGTGATGGCGGTTCAATTTATCTCGTTGGTAGTCTTGAATTAAATACGTTGATCGATTTTCGATATCAACGTCACTATAAAGCAAAAAATGGCCAAAGCGGTATGGGTGCTAACTGTACCGGAAAAAAAGGCGATGATTTGTTTATCGAAGTTCCAATGGGCACTATTGCGTATGATGTCGATACGGGAGAATGCCTGGCTGATATTCAGCAACCCGGCGTCCCTGTTCTGGTGGCGCAAGGTGGCTTTCATGGTTTGGGCAATACACGCTACAAAAGCAGCATTAATCGCGCGCCGCGCCAAACATCTCCGGGTTCTTTAGGAGACACACGTCAGCTACGTCTGGAACTACGCATTTTGGCAGATGTGGGATTGCTTGGCTTACCCAATGCTGGAAAATCCACTTTAATCCGCGCAGTCAGTTCAGCCAAACCCAAAGTTGCAGACTACCCTTTCACTACGTTACACCCTAATTTAGGCGTTGTGCGTGTGGATGCGTACAAAAGCTTTGTCATGGCAGATATTCCTGGGTTGATCGAAGGCGCTTCTGAAGGGGCTGGTTTGGGTCATCGTTTTCTAAAGCATCTCAGCCGAACCTGTGTACTATTGCATGTCTTGGATGTGGCGCCCTTAGATGAGACGGACCCTGTAGAATCTGCAGAAATTATTTTACAAGAATTAGACGCTTATAACCCAGAGTTACTCAATAAACCTCGGTGGTTAGTCCTCAATAAAATTGATTTAATCCCTGAATCTGAACGCGAAACTCTAATTCAGCATATTGTGAAGAGTTTGGCCTGGACCGACCGCGTCTTCCCAATTTCTGCGATCAGTGGCATGGGTACTAAGCCTTTATGCTACGCATTAATGCAATTGATTGACGATATCAAGCAGTCTAAACCAGAACAGCCTCTTTCAATCTAAGGGAACTCCACAAAATTATGTCATTCCCGCGTAGGCGGGAATCCATTCACATATTGGCACAATACGTTATCAGAGTTCGCATCCGCTTACGCGGACTGATGACAAGTTTTATTATAGGTAACTCCCCAGGTTGTGGGTAAGTTTGTTTTCTATAGATTCAAACTGACTCAGCGTCATCCAGAGCGAAGCGAAGGATCTCCGGAATTAGGCACAAACCTAATCAATTAGAGATCCTTCGCTTCGCTCAGGATACATGACGTACCTGGGGAATGACATATAAACCGCCTCACGCCGAAATAATTGAACCAAATTGAATCACTTGGTATAATATGAAATCTTAAAAAAGGAGCTTTCACCGTGAAAAAATTGTTAATCAGTATTCTATCGATTTTTTTTAATAAGCCCAGCTCATGCATTTGATTTAGAAGAAAAAATGTATTTGGCCGAGCATTATGCGAGCTACACAACGAGTTATGACGTCAGTACTGATGAAAAAAAATTGGGAACTCTGTATCGGCGTGTCTTAAGTCTGAATACCAAATACGATTACTACAATCTCCAAAATAAACTCCTTGCTACTGCGGAATCACATTTCTTTACCTTTGGAGCGCATTTAGATATTTTTGATGATAACAAAGTACTCTTAGGCACCGTCGAAGAAAAAGTCTTCTCTTGGTTTCCAAGTTTTGAGATTTTTTCACCAGATGGCGTACGCTTGGCCAGCGCTACCATGAATTTCTGGGGCACAACCTTTACCCTTTATGATGGTCGTAGCACACGAGTTTTGGCAGAAATGTCTCGTGACTTCTTTAGATTGCGAAATTATTGGACAATAAGCATCAAAGATAAGGCGCGTATCACAGAAAGACAAATTGATTCCAGATTATTACTGACAGTATTGGCAGTTCAAGGCGATATCGAGTATTTAGAACAATATCGACGCCGCGAAAGAGAGCGCCAAGCAAGACCATTCAACCCTTATCCAACGCCTCAGGCTTCAGCCAGACGTTTGTCTGCGACACAGGACGACGTAAAAAACATGCGCAACAAATATTCCGATTTTCTAAAAAAAGAAAAGGAACTGAATGATGCGCTATTACCCGATGCGAAACAGTTGGATTCTTTGGCAAAGCAATTAGATACAGACTTTCAACAACAGTATGCGGGTATGGAGTTGAGTTCAAATGAACGAATCGAACGCTTCGTTGATTATTGTATCGATATAGCCGAAACGCCTGACACTCAGAAAGCGATTCTACATTTATTAAATAAAAGATTTTCAGAACAGTCTGCAAAGTAGATAAGTTGGGCCTTTTGGCCCAACACATTTTATAGCCCTACGTCCCGCTGTTATTTCGCTTGCGCGGGCGCAACTCAGTTCTTTAAATGCCCTTAATTAATTAGAGGGAATTTCACTGCTAGGAGACGTTTCAGTAGTCGTAGTCGTATTTTCATCAACAGCAGGGGCTGTCGTAGTCGTATTTTCATCAACAGCAGGGGCTTGATAATCATCAGCAACAGCTGGAGCAGTCATCATCTCATTATCCGCACGATCACCAAGTGGTGCTGTTGGCGATGCCGCTTCTGATGCTTTATTCTCTTCTGCAGCTGCTGCCGCTGCTGCAGGGGCTTCAGAAGTTTTTGTAGGTTTAGGCATGTTGTTGCTACCACCACACGCACTCAAAAACACGGTCATAACACCCGTCAAAGCAAACATAGTTGAACGTTTCATACTCATCTCCGTTATTGTTTTTATTCGATTAGCACCGTATATTTACTCGGCTAGATCGCCAAATAATTTATTTTTCATTCTAACAAAAAAAAATCTAACAAGCTAGCAACGTAATTACAGCCCTTAACAGCACTAAATACGTTGTTTTATCTAGTATAATCTTTTAAAATAGTCATCTTATCCTGCCTGACTTCAATAGTCTTAATTTCATGACAAAACCATCTAATCCTGAGGCAATGATCCGTATTCGTGGCGCTAGAACCCACAATTTGAAATCGGTCAATGTCGATATCCCCCGCTCACAACTCACTGTCATCACGGGTTTGTCGGGTTCTGGAAAAACGTCTTTGGCATTTGACACCCTCTACGCTGAAGGCCAGCGCCGTTACGTAGAATCATTATCTGCCTACGCGCGGCAATTTTTGTCCATGATGGACAAACCTGATGTGGATACCATTGAAGGCTTGTCACCCGCTATTTCCATTGAACAAAAAGCCACTTCGCACAACCCTCGCTCCACAGTTGGGACCATCACTGAAATCTACGATTATTTACGCCTATTGTTTGCGCGCGTTGGAGAACCACGATGTCCGGTGCATCATACTCATTTACAAGCCAAAACCATCAGTCAGATGGTTGATGAAGTCTTAGCCTTGCCCGAGGACAGCCGCGCGATGATCTTGGCGCCGATTGTGCGGGAACGCAAAGGCGAACATTTACAACTCCTCCAACAATTACAAGCCAAAGGCTACATTCGTGCCCGCATCAATGGCGAAATTTGCGAATTAGATGATCCCCCCACATTGGCTTTGCGCAAAAAACATTCCATTGATGTGGTGGTCGATCGGTTTAAAATTCGTCCGAATTTGGCCCAACGCTTAAGTGAATCCTTTGAAAACGCGCTTAATTTAGCGGACGGATTGGTCAGTGTTGCTTCATTAGACGACGCCTTTCCAGAGCAAGTTTTTTCCGCCAAATTTGCTTGCCCAGAATGTGGATACAGCTTAAGTGAATTGGAACCACGCTTATTTTCATTTAATAATCCAGCTGGAGCTTGCCCTGAATGTGATGGTTTGGGTATTGACCATTATTTTGATCCAGAGCGAGTCATCCACGATCCTGAGTTAAGTCTGGCGGAGGGCGCCATTCGAGGGTGGGACAAGCGCACCTTTTATTATTTTTCTATGTTAGAAGCCCTAGCCCAATATTATCAATTTTCTTTGGATGTCCCTTTTGCTACCTTACCCAGCCGTATCCAAAATATTATTTTATATGGTTCGGGTAAAGACGTGATCGAATTCGATTTTCAAGGGATGCGTTCCCGTACCGTCACGAAAAAACAAGTATTTGAAGGCGTCATCCCCAATATGGAGCGTCGCTATCGCGATTCAGATTCCAACCAAGTACGCGATGAATTGTCTACGTATCTGTCGACCCAGCCTTGTTCACAATGTAATGGCGCACGCTTATGTGAAGCAGCGCGCAATGTATTCATTGCCAACCAAACACTGAGTGCTTTAACTGAGTTGTCTATTGATGAATGTCATCGGTTCTTTCAAACCCTGGACCTACCTGGAAATCGCGGCGAAATCGCGGGTAAAATCACCAAAGAAATCGTGGCACGCTTAGGATTCTTACTCGATGTAGGATTGGACTATTTATCTTTGTCACGCAGTGCTGAAACCTTATCGGGCGGCGAAGCCCAACGCATTCGCTTAGCCAGCCAAATTGGCTCTGGCTTGGTGGGTGTGATGTATATTCTGGATGAACCGTCTATTGGATTGCATCAACGTGACAATGAACGCTTATTAGGCACTTTATTGCATTTACGCGATTTAGGTAACACGGTGATTGTGGTAGAACATGACGAAGATGCGATTCGCAATGCCGATTTTGTCTTAGACATTGGCCCAGGCGCCGGCGTCCATGGGGGTAGCATTGTGGCCTCTGGTCGACCTGAGGATATTATAGCCAATCCGGCTTCTTTGACAGGGCGTTATCTTGCCGGCACAGAATCCATTCCCATTCCCAAAGAACGCGTGCCCACTCGCCCTGAACACAGTATTCGAATGCGCGGCGTGACTTGTCATAATCTGCAAAACGTAGACGTCACCATCCCGCTTAGTGTTATGACCTGCATCACCGGCGTATCTGGCTCTGGAAAATCCAGCTTGATTAATGACAGCCTCTATCCCAAAGCAGCGAATGCATTAAATCGCGCAAAATTACCGTCTGTCGCCACAGTAGAAGCCATCGAAGGTTTGGAACTCTGCACTGGCGTGATTTGTATTGACCAAAGCCCAATCGGTCGTACGCCGCGCTCTAATCCAGCTACGTATACAGGCGTTTTTACCCCTATTCGAGAATTATTCGCCAATACACCCGAATCCCGAGCACGCGGCTATACCCCTGGACGCTTTAGCTTTAATGTCAAAGGTGGACGTTGTGAAGCTTGCCAAGGTGACGGTTTGATCAAAGTCGAAATGCATTTTTTGCCAGATATTTATGTGGCTTGTGATGTCTGTCAGAGCAAACGTTACAACCGAGAAACCTTAGAAATTCATTACAAAGGCAAATCGATTCATGAAGTATTAAATATGACCGTGGAAGAAGCACGACAATTTTTCGACGCCGTCCCGGTCATTGCACGCAAATGCCAAACCATGATTGATGTTGGTTTGTCTTACATTCGTCTCGGACAAAGCGCCACTACGTTATCTGGCGGAGAAGCACAACGCATCAAATTAGCCAAAGAACTGTCCAAACGCGGTACGGGCAGTACCTTATATATATTAGACGAGCCCACTACCGGATTACATTTTCAAGACATCAAACTCTTATTATCCGTCCTCACTCGCTTACGCGACCAAGGCAACACCATCCTCATCATCGAACACAATTTGGATGTGATCAAATGCGCAGATTGGATCATTGATCTCGGCCCCGAAGGCGGTCATCGCGGCGGAAAAATCCTAGTCACCGGCACGCCTGAAACGGTTGCAGAATGTGCCAATTCTTATACAGGGCAGTTTTTAAAGAAAATATTGGATAGATTACACTAACCACTCTCTATCGGGGCAAGGTCATATGCGTTACCGGATTTTAATCCAGCTCTTCATGAAAAAGTTTCACATCGCATAATTTAAGATTCGGTTGCCCTATTGAAATTATTGACGTTATCAAAAAACACCTCTATTATCACTAAGTCACATCTATTTTAAGAGACTTACTCAGGGAGAAAATATATAAAATCTTTCGAGACTTTAAACGGTTTGAAGTTCAGACTTTTAATCCTTTTGATTAGGCAATCACTGCTAAAACTCATCCGTGAAAGGTATATCTTCTTTAAGCGCTATCCCCAAGACAACCGAATCGACTCAATATAACTCACAGTCCCTTGTCCTTGCGCAGTCAGTAATCGCAACAATTGTGTCGCATTTTGAGACCCATTTTGCTCAGCTTTGAGTAACCAAGTTTTGGCTTCTTGAGCTGTGCAAGTCTTGTTCGCATTCGATAAGCAAAATTTGGCCAATTGATATTGCGCTTCGGGATAATTATCTTGCGCCAATTGTGCATAATATCTAGCGGATTTTTCCAAATCTTGCTTCACACTAGAGCCCGCTTTATAGAGACGCGCCAAAGCCAAGATCGCATTGGCTTGCCCTTGATCAGCTGCAGTCTGGTAATATTTAATGGCTTGATTGATCGAAGCATGTGGGATCAGTCCTTTCTCCGCCAACCAGCCCATCTGATACGCCGCATCAGCATCATTGTTAGAGATGGCCAAATTGAGCCAAGGAAGCGCTCTGTTGATGTTCTGCTCTAATACATAGATATTCCCCAATGAGGTCATCGCTTTAACCACATTCTTTTGCCCTGCTTGCTTATAGAGGTCTTTGGCTTTATCCAGATCAACGGCTTGATTTTTACCTTTTTCATAGATCAACGCCAAATCATATTGCGCAATCGGATCACCCATATCCGCTGCTTGTTGATACTCGCTGAAAGCGTGTTGATAATCATCGTTTTCTACTTCATCAATAAACCCATATGCAACTGCAGCTGGCGCATACTGAGCTTTGATTGTCGCATACCATTGTTTGGCCATGGCTTGATTGGGCGACGCTCCTATCCAACCAAATTGATAGAGCCTACCCAATAGATATTGTGCTTGACCTTGACTTTTACCTTGTTGCGCTGCAGCCGTGTACCAATTTAATGCTTGGGTATAATCCCTGGCGACACCTATGCCATTCTCATACAAATATCCTAATTTTAATTGAGCCGATTGAAAACCTCGCTTCGCAAATTGCTCGTACAAAGCGCGTGCTCGTTGTAATTCCGCAGACGTGCTATCGCGAGATAAATAATAATCAGCTAGGGTCAAACCCGCTTGGCTTAAGCCTGAATCTGCTGCTTTTTCTAAATAGGGCAAAAATTTCCCGCCTTCCTGCTTTTTCAAAACCGCAAGATTATAATCTGCAGCAGGAAAATGTTTGCTCGCTGCAAATTGCAAACAATCGACAGCTTTTTCAGTGTTTTTCCGCATACCCTTCCCTTCCGCGGCATACGTTCCCAAAATAAAGGCACTAATTGGATTGGTCACTGCTTGTTCATACCAATACACCGCCCGCTTCGCATCAGCACTGGTTGCAATCCCGCGGTCATACATCATTCCTAATAAAAACGCAGCATCGGAAGAATTATCGGCCGCAGCACGCTGTGCATCAGAAAAAGCTTCTGCTTGTTTCGTCTCATCCGCATCACTCGCATTGTAAAATGCCAATGGCAATTTGGCTTCTTCAACGCCAAAATCAACAGCGCCTTGAAATAAACGCTTGATCTGTTTATGTCGAATTTGCAAGGCTTCAACCGACGGATCTTTTAAGGGTTGACGTACCATAATTTCTGCCAAACGATATTGAGCTGGCCCATAATAACTGGTAGCAGCTAGCTGATAAAGCTCGAAGGCTTGTTCCTTGTCAGCAGGCACCACTTGACGTCCATTTTGATCTTGATACCCATATTCGTAGATACGTGCTAAAGCATATTGTGCGTAATAATTACCTTTAAACGCGGCATCGGTTAACCACTCCATCCCTATTTTATAATCTGGCGCCACGCCTTTGCCCTGTAAATAAATCAAACCCAAATGGTATTCCGCTGGCAAGTCATTTTGGGCTGCTGCTAATTGATAAAATTTAAGTGCTTCTTCTATAGATTGGGTCACACCGACGCCTTGTTGGTACATCAAGGCCACATCAAATTGCGCAGTGCTGTCTCCTATCATTGCCTGGCTCAATAAGCGTTTAAACTGCTGTGAGTAATCACCAGGGTGTTTGGGTGTCATCTGATTTAAATAATCATAGCCATCACGTTGGGCAATATTAGCAGGGTCTTCTTTGGCAGTATCACTGCGCTGAACTGTTGGTACCGCGTAATGAGGAAACATCAATTTCCCAGTTGGCTTCGAGCTGGCTTCTTGCGTCGTCATCATGGCATCATAGTACTGACTAATCGGCACATCATTAGGCGAAATCATCTGAAAATCCACTTGATAAATATCTTGACGCTTGACGAGATGCAATTGCGGAGGCTGATTATAAATATTGTCTCGCAAAGCATTTTTATCCTGCCAAACGCTATAAATACCAGGTAACTGATATTCCGTAGCCTCCATGCGCGAGACCTTGCCTCGACTCAACCATTCTGCCATCTGTTTCTGCTGTTGAACTTTTACTTGCGCCAAATCTTGCTGCTGCGCTTTATGCTCCCATTCTGTTGCCAAAGTCTCATTGACCGGAACCCCTTCCCCTTTTTTATACATAGCAGCTACCGCTTGCTGTGCAGTAGAAGACCCTGCTGCTGCAGCTTTTTGCATCCAAGAGAAGCCTTTACTCAGGGAGTGATTCACATTTTTAGGATCTAAATATAATTCAGCTAAGGCAATTTGTGCGGGAACATAATTCAGTTTAGCGGCTTTCTCAAACCAATTTTTTGCTTCGCGTTGCGCATCTTGTTGCAACTTCAAACGACCCATTTGGTAATAAGCTGGAACATATTCCTGATTAATGGCGTCTTCCATCAATTGCGTAGCCATATCTTGATTTTTGGCGACCAAATCACCTTTGCGACACAAATCAGCCATCATCATTTCGGCCTCAGGATCGCGCGCTTCGACAGCTTTGTTTAACCAATTTAACCCTATTTTTCGATTAGAAATTTGCTTTTCTTTGAGAAAATCTGCCGCCAAACTTTGTTGCGCAATGCTATTATCTCCTTTCGCAGCCGCCATATAAAAGTCACGCGCCGAATCTGCACTTTTGGTGGTACCCACGCCATACAAATAAGCCGCGGCACAATACATTTGAGCCGAAAGATTACCGGCTTTGGCGGCTTTTTTAAACCAGACCAAAGCTTGTTCTGGATTCTTGTTTTGAAATAATTCAATTTTGGCCAATAATAATTGAGCCGATACCGAGCCTTTTTCAGCCGCATTTTTAAAAGCTTGGTTGGCTAAAGTATTCGACTTTAAAATACCATAACCATACAAATACATGCGCCCCATATAATACTCTTCAAGCGCAGTACGATTAGATTTGTCTTTCAACAAAGCAGCAGCCCGCGCAAAATCCCCTTGATAATACGCTTCTAATCCCGTCATAGCACAAACATTTGTCGTAAACGCTACACCACAAACCCATGAAAGCACTGTTTTCATCAACAGCTCCTTATTATCGAGGGATAATGCCATATCGCACTACCTGCCCTACTGCAGTTCCCCTATTTGCGCTTTCTACTATCCAAAAATTACCCCGATTGTTCATACCAAACTTTACTCGCACATATTCACAAACTTTCAAACTATCCTGACAATTCACTATTTTACCGTATTTGGATTTCTCAGAATTCACACTACAGATATATCGTAGCTCTTTTTGGTTGGTCGCTAAAACTGCCCATTGTTGCGGTAAAATCATATGATTCAAATAGGTGCTGCGAGTACTGTCATCGCGCAAAATTTGATTCAAATAAATAGGCTGTTTGGTCCGATTATATAAAAAATATAACGCTTGCCCACCTTCTTCTTGCCCTAATTCATTCGGATCAGCAACATGATTCAAGCGCACAATATTCCAAGTATAATCATGCCCCGCATCACGACATCCTAAAGGGGATTTGGCAGGATCAGAGTATTGCCCTTCCAAATCCTCCGCACTAGATCGCGCCCAAACCGAGTTCATTAGCATCAATACCAAGACCAATCCCAACACAGATTTTACATACCGCATCACCATGCTGCTCTCCTAACATAAAAAGTAGAAGGCGCGCTGACTGGACGCACCACGACTTTAGTGCCCATATGTTGATTGGCAGCATCCGACGTTTCGACAAAATTTTGGTTCAACCATTTGGCATCCTCTGTAAACATCCGTATACAGCCATGCGAAGCTCGAAACGCGGGCATATCATCGGCCCCATGTAATGCAAATCCTTTATGAAAATACATGCAATACGGCATCTTTGCACCCCCCCGACCAATAGGGAAAATATCTGATTTACAATTGGAGTCTTCCTTAGAAAACACCCGGTACACTCCCGTTAATGTTCGACAAGAATTCGCACTATCCGAACATTTATCCCGTCCAGATGCAATCGGGCCCCATTTTAGAAGTTGTCCTTCTTCATTGTAGGCTGCCCAAGCCAATTTGTCTTGGTCCACGATAATTTGCCGCTCGGTATCTATTATCTTATGCGGGAAAGGAGCCAAATCCAAGACTGTTGCCGTAGATAAAGATTTGGGAATTACCAAAATTTGACCGACTGTCAATCTATTGTACGTACGGTTAACACGTTGAACCAAATCTCGCTCTCTGAGATCGGAGAACATTTTTTCCCATGTCTCACCATGTTTAACTGTGACACATTTATAATCAGGATTGCTGCATAAAGCTGGCCCATAATATATCGGCTCCGACCCAGGCGTCGCAAAAGGAGATACCGCAACAGGTGCGGCTGATACCAAAGCAGGGTGACAAATCACCGTGACACTGACCCCCAAATACAAACCAAATTGCTGGCATAATCGGGTGAAAGATTTACTCATGACATCGATTCCTTAAGCAATAGAACATTACTGTCTTATAGTTTACTTCGGCAGATTATTAAAAAAGTTTAGAGCTCAAACCTACATAAAAAATCATCAAAACAATTTTGAGCACATTTTAATCACCCAAATATTGTGTTATAATTTGCCAACTTTAGCTTATGGACAGTACATGGACTCCAGCACCGAATTATCCCAACCAACCCTAAATATGGCCGCAGACTTTACTGTAGTCAACCAAAAAATCACGCAGAGGACACGCCATAATGGTATTTATTTCTTTGCCCAAGCATTGTTGCAGCAAAACCACATTGCATTGCAAGAATTTCGTTCCACTGTGATTACGCGACCTCTAGGTACTTTGGCCTTATTATTTCATTTACGTAATCCTAGATTTGCAAATCTATTAGGACATCCTTGCAAAGAAGCACATCTTACTTTTGATGAACAATTCCGAACGGGCGACGCCATGCTTGCGCCCGGTCATTATCGCGGTTTATTTAGGTATGGTGCAAAAACACTCAAAGTCGGAGTTTATTTTGATGTAAAAGGCGTAAAAATCAGTACAACAGTTTCTATATTGGATAACACACAAAAAACTGTTCTTACAGCAGAAGACCCTCTATTCATCCAAATTGACCAAGAAATTACAGCCCATTATTTACCTTTTCAAGCATTATTT
>CAIRCS010000188.1 GCA_903877115.1 uncultured Legionella sp. | reverse complement strand
AGCTTAAGGTGGTTTGAAACCTGCACCTGCATGCCGGTTTCGAGGGGCCTACCCTCATCTCTAGTGCAGCACCACAGACTCCTTCCGCATAAGCGGCTTTCAGCTGTGTTCGTGGCGCACTATCATCTTGATAACGTAAATAAGTTACATCCATGGCATCAAACGCATCGTCTAATGGTTTTAAATAAATGCCACTGAAAAATTGTGATAGCGGTCCACGTAGTGCAATTCCATGATCTGGATTTTTGTATCCACGTGGCGTTTCAATAGCATTGGTGATGATGTTTTCAAGCATGGTTTGAACATTTAAATCGTTATAATGTTGTTTGAGATCTTGGATCAGCTGATGATGTGGGATCGATTTATAAAACGACTGAATATCAGCACGAATGATATACATTGGTTTTTGTTCAGAAAGTACCTCTCTAATGCGTTGTGTAGCTAACCTTACACCACTTGGACCATGCAGATGATAGCAATTTGAATTCATTACATGCGGAAAGGTTGGTTTTAATTGTTTGAGTAAAATATGTTGAAAAATCCGATCAGACAAATGCAGTTGATCGACCATCTCATCTTGAA
This sequence comes from uncultured Legionella sp., assembly GCA_903877115.1. Classification (GTDB taxonomy): domain Bacteria; phylum Pseudomonadota; class Gammaproteobacteria; order Legionellales; family Legionellaceae. The sequence continues at coordinate 2,933 of CAIRCS010000188.1, read as the reverse complement.
AATAATATCGTTTAAGATAACGCGGTGTATAGCTACCATCCAGCATGGCATTAACGCCTTGAATCAACCAATCATTAAGCTCACGTGCCATAAGATGCACATCGTGATTAGCGTGCGCATGATGTTTTTGTCTATGGATTTTGGCAAACATCTTGCGTCCAAGATCCAGCATGTCCGTAACATTCCATCGCTTCATGTTATATCTTACGCCAGGCGGTTATTCATGCTGCCATAGGAAGTCCAAATTGATTGACTTTGTTCCAAAATTGACCCCATCGTCCAGTAGAATGCGCCAGTGCTCTCAAGCTTAAAATAACACCAGCACCTTTACTCTTCCATTGCATACCCGATTGACCAAGACGTTGCTTTACAATTGTTTTGCAAGCAGCTTCCGTAACCCCTGAACCAATCGGATGATTTAATGCCACACTTTCAGCGTAATCCATTCTTGATTTTTCGGTGTTATTTGTAAAATAAGTAATGGCCGCTGCAAGAGATTTTTGTTTTTTCTCTCGATCTTTTTGGGAGTATGTTAATTTGACTTCTTTTTCTGCAGCCACTTCGATTTGCTTGTTTAATATACCTTTGACGTTGTCATCTTGATTGTTTGAGAACCATGAAATAGGCTGGCCATTTAATATATTTTGCTCAAAATTTTTTATTTCTGTCAATATAACTTTCGCGGCTCCAGATGTATGTTTGAGCTCATGGCACCGATCATTTAACCATCGCTTTCTTTCGATGATAGAGCTGAATATAGTGTCGGCAACATCAGTTAAATATTCCGTCGCATGATAAAAATCCAGTGTTTGTTTATCTGTGTGCTTAATTAAGTAATCCCAGTTATCATGTGCGCCATCTGCCACACCAATTTTTATAGCCTTGGGATATAATGCTGTTGCGCGCTCAATTTCTCTCGTCAAACGTGCTTTAAATGTCTCTTTACCATATTCTGGCGGTGCGGCAATGTACATAGTGTGCTTCCTATTACCTTCTTCATCATACAATGCTATTGTCCCAACCATAGCTTGACGATATGCGCCGCCACTCATAAGCATACATGTTCCATCTAACCCTATAGAGATTGTCTTAATATCTGAGTCTTCTATACTTGGTACTGTGTAGCTCCAGCTCTCCTCTTTGATTTGTACAACAGAGGCAACCGCTTCACTCAATCGTTGCATCATGGCATGCACTATCTTACGGTTATGATTAATTTCAAAATCTTTTTGGGCTGCAGGGGCCGACATTTCTGACATCTTATGACTGGCTTGTGAAGCAAAACGTGGTGTAGATGTGAGGATTATTCTCGCTTCTTGTTCTAATGGACAAAATGTTCTACCTCCTGTCGATGGTTGGTAGAGGTGGCGCGCAACATCAACTTCACCATACGGCGTCTGGTACGTTTTATTGTACAAACCTTTTGTTGTCATCTTTACCGAACCAAACTGTATGTTTTGACCTTCGGTATCAAACGTTTTTAACAACTCCCTTGTCGCAACACAACCAATCTCATTTAATGAATTTTGAATGATATTTTCTGAATTTAGCATTGAACGAGTAAATGGTATGGTCACTTGCAATGTGATAGATTCACATGATTGGTTAATAATGGATACGGACACGTTAAATACATCCCTATATGCGTCAGGTGGCATCATAATACCATATGGCAGTCACAAATACATCTTATTTACGCAGCACCCATTTATAGTATTCAACGATAGAATTAAGCGTATTTCTTAATCTTCGTTGGAGCTACCTATGAAAGTATTTTCTGACGTTTGTGTGAATTTATTTGATAAATATGTCTATACTTAAGCTAATAAAGTTTAAATTGGATTTATGATGACCTATCAAAAATTTAGAAGTACACACAGTCCAGCAGTGATAAACAAACCCAATACTGGTGATAACAATATTTTGGCTGACTGGCAACGCGCTATTAACAGCGAGTATGTATCTATCAAAATCAATGGAAAACCTTTGTCAGATTATTCAACAAATTATAATGATTTTCAAACAGAAGAAGATTTAAAAATTTTTTTTAATGAAATCATACTTTCAAAATTACCGGAAGATAAAAGAGACGCAGTTTCAGCTTATTTAATGACATCTTTTCATCAAGGTGGTTTGATGTACCCAGTTTCTTCCGCACTAAGAAACTGCATGAGAGAAGTGGATCATGAAACTGGGAAAGATTCTGAATACGGTGCTTTAAGAGACTCAACACTAAAACATCAAATTGTGATTGTTGCGACGGAATCTGGTTTTAAGGTTCAGGAATTTTGCGAAGCAGGAGAAGTTATTATTTATCCCGGAACATCAATGAGTGATCTTGTTACCAACAGTAACCCTATATTAAAACCAGAAGGTGATAAAGCATATATCCTAAAAGCACAAGGTACTATTGATGTGAATTTTTCACAAAATAGTGATGAACCTACTATTGAAGTCGAGAGTAATACTATAGATTTTGGCCATAGCAGACTAGGAGCAAAAATAGATTCGCGCAGTCTTACACAAATAATCATTGATTTTTTCAAAAATATCTTTGGACTCAATAAAGTTGTTGATATTTCATCTGAACCTGAAGAAAGTTCATTTAGATTTAGATAGTTTTCTCGGGATTTGAAGTCCAGATGGCCGGAAACGCACGCTAAGAGTAAATTATTATATTTATCAATGGGTTAAATGACGATTTCTATTTAATGCATCACTTACGCGACTTTTAGGGGTTCTGGCCCAAAACCCCTACTAGGGGTTCTTTGCAGGAAGGTCCGGAATTTCCCAGGACACCCCTACAACCCTTTGCCAGTGTAGGCTGCAGCCAATAAATCAATTATTTCTATAAAAATCTTATGGGGCCAAATTTTAGAACAATAAACAAATAATTTTATTAAGTATTGTTACTATTGTTTATAACTTGTTCT
>CAIRCS010000187.1 GCA_903877115.1 uncultured Legionella sp. | reverse complement strand
ATCCGTTGAAAGATTCGGATAAAACATTATTACACTGGGCGATCACTCAGGAATTGCCGGTGCATGTTCTATTAACCAAAGCGGATAAATTAAGCCGGAATCAAGCCCAACAGGCTGTACAGGGCTTTGAGACTTATTGTAAGCCATTACCAGGCGTGTCCTGGCAAACCTTTTCTAGCTTAAAAAAACAAGGCATTGAGAACTTAGTTAATGTTTTAAATGGTTGGTTTGAGTGGTCATAATGTTGCAAATCGCCTTATATCAACCAGAAATACCCCCTAATACCGGCAATATCATGCGCTTATGTGCCAATTCGGGTACCGCATTACATTTGATTCATCCTTTGGGTTTTGTGCTGGATGATAAACGCATGCGGCGCGCAGGTTTGGATTACCAAGATCAAGCTGTGGTTCATCATTATCCGGATGACACCGCATTTTTTGCTCAACATCAGAATCAACGAATTTTTTGCTGCTCGACGAAAGCGACGCAATATTATACGGAGGTTGAATACCAAGCCGGGGATATATTATTATTTGGCCCAGAAACAAGGGGGCTGCCTGCGGATATATTGGCCCGCTATCCTGCTGTTCGTATTCCCATGTTGCCGGCCAGCCGCAGTTTGAATTTGTCCAACGCCGCGGCTATTATTTTGTACGAAGCATGGCGGCAATTGGATTTTTCGGGTTCGGTGCGCTGAGATGGTAGTGTTTTAAGAGCCCAGTGTTTTAATAATGGCAGAAAAATCCAAATCACCCAAACCGGCTTCTTTGCCCTGTTGAAAAATTTTAGTGGCTAATTGTCCTAACGGTGTTTTTAGGGTGCAGTGTTGCGCTGCCGCTTGACTGAAATTTAAATCTTTAAGCATCATATTTAACGAAAATCCTGCTTGGTAGTTATGATTGGCTGGCACATTTTCTAAAACATGAGGTACCGGCACGTAGCGATCCATAACCCAACATTGACCAGAAGCATGCGTAACGACTTCATGCAGTTTCTCAGCGCTTAGTCCCAGACGCTCAGCGAGCAAAAAGCATTCAGACACAGCAAGCATAGAAATACCTAAGAGCATATTGTTACAAATTTTTGCGGCTTGACCACTGCCACTTGCTCCTGTGAGGATAATTTGTTTTCCCATGGCTTGGAGTATGGGCTGCGCTGAGGAGCAGGCAGCAGCATCACCACCGAGTAGAAACGTTAACGTCCCAGCCTGTGCGCCAGAGACCCCACCGGAGACCGGTGCGTCAACAGCTAAGAGACCGTTTTGAGACGCTTTGATTTGTAAATCTTGAGCGGCAGGTACATCAATTGTGGAGCAATCGATATGTAAAGTATTGGGTTTTGCATTCGCATATATACCCGACTCACCATAACAAACTGCTTGAACTTGGGCGCCTGTTTGGAGCATCGTAATCACAATGTCGTTTTGTGCGGCAAGTTCCGGCAAATTATTTGCTAGGGTACCGCCTGCTTGAGTGAGGGCGGCTTGTGCTGCAGGAGATATGTCATAGCCAGTGATTTCATGCTGTGCACGTATGAGATTTACTACCATGGGTAAGCCCATGCGTCCTAAACCAATAAAACCAATCTTTGCCATGGTATCCCCCTGTTTAATTTTGTCATTTCTCGGTGCTCAATGAAGGGTGACGCGTAAGGAGGGCACCCAGCGCGCGGAGCTTGCGAGCACGATGGGATACCTGGAGCGGCAGGACCCTGAGACACAAAATCATATTTAGAAATTGTTTGCGTAAGATCCTCCAAGATAAAATTAAGCTTACCCATTTTCTGGCATGACAAATTGTGATGCATCGCTATGTGTTGTAAACCATTTGGTCGTAATGGTTTTAGATTTGGTATAAAAATGCACGCTTTCTTCACCGTGCATGGCCATATCTCCAAAGGAGGAGCGTTTCCAGCCGCCAAACGGATGGCTTGCAATCGGGACTGGGATGGGAATGTTGATGCCAACCATACCCACTTGTACTGCGTGGCTATAATGACGCGCAGCATAGCCATTTTGAGTAAAAATTGCGGTTCCATTGCCATATTGATTACGGTTAATCAACGCAATGGCTTCTTCTAAATTAGAGACCCTTATGATGACTAAGACTGGGCCAAAAATTTCATTGTGATAAACCGACATATTTTCTGTTACGTGATCAAATAAAGACGGGCCGAGATAAAATCCTTGCGGATGTTGGGGATGCGTATAATCACGACCATCTATCAATAATTTAGCGCCTTCTTCTACGCCTTGATCAATGGCGCTGATGACCCGTTGGCGATGGGCCTGGCTAATCAATGGCCCCATATCGGTATGGGGATCGCTTCCTATGCCAATTTTAATTTTTTTAATTTCAGGCAGGAATGCTTGGAGCAGTTGAGATGCGGTATCATCCCCGACCGCTACGATGACTGAGATGGCCATGCAGCGTTCGCCAGCTGAGCCAAAGGCAGCGCCACATAATACTTTTGCGACTTGAGAAAAATCGGCATCCGGCATGATTACCGCATGATTTTTTGCTCCTCCAAACGTATGCGCGCGTTTGCCAGTAAGAATGGCTCGTTGATATATGGATTCAGCGACCTGACTCGAAGCAACTGCTGTCAACGCTTGGATGTCGGGATGTGCCAACAAATGTTCTACAGTGGTCGCATCCCCATGGATGCAATTGACGACGCCGGTAGGGAGCCCAGCTGCGTGGAATAATTCAAATAAATACAGGCTAGCAGAGGGCGCCTGTTCAGAAGGCTTGAGTACAAAGGTATTGCCACACGCAATGGCCGGTATCATCATCCAAATGGGTACCATGACTGGAAAATTAAACGGGGATACTCCGGCGCATACGCCAAGAGGCTGGCGAAAAGTATGGCAATCAATTTGTTGGGACACATTGGCTGAAAATTTTCCTTGCAATTGGGCAAGTAATCCACAATGAAATTCAATCAATTCTATGCCGCGTGCGATGGACCCTCGCGCATCCTCGATGGTTTTTCCGTGTTCTTGGGTAACCAAATTTGCTAATTTTGGGATGTTTTCTACAAGAAGAGTTCGAAACTGTAATAGAATCTGGATGCGTTTTGTGGGGGTGGTGTGGGACCATTCTAGCCATGCTTGCTTGGCGGCGGCAACCGCTTGGTTGCAAACTACGAGATCTGCGATGGGCACACGACCAATGCATTCTCCGGTAGCAGGATTATAGATAGCTTTTGCTGTTTTAGTCGTATCCTGCGTAAATTGCCCGGCGATGAAATGCGCGACCCGGTAGACCATTGTCTGCTCCTTAATTCGGTCCGCTTACAAGTGGATAAGCTTCTCTAGTCCATAGTACAAAGTTTTAAGATTTTGTACACCTTCACAGGCAAGAATAAGTCCTGGCATATAGGCAGTTCGATCGATGCATTCATGTGAGATGCTTAATGTTTCACCGGTATTGCCAAAAATAATCTCTTGCTTGGCCACAACTCCAGGAAGACGCAATGAATGAATATTGATATCCCGATAGGTAGCACCGCGGGCGCCAGGGAGGGATACTTTGTTTTCAAGTTGATTTTTAGGGTGCACTCTGGCGGCTGCAATCAATTCAGCCGTTTTGATTGCAGTGCCAGAAGGTGCGTCTTGTTTTTTTTGATGATGCGTTTCTATGATTTCAACTTCTGATTGATAACGTGCGCAAAGTGCAGCACAATGCATCATCAAAATTGCATTAATGGAAAAATTGGGAACAATAATACCGCCTAATTGCTGATCTTCGCACTGTTGTTGTAATGTCTGAATCTGCTCATCGGTTAGACCGGTAGTGCCAATAATAGGATGAGAGCGATGTTCAATGATAGTCAAGGCGTTGGCATAAGCAGAATCTGCTCTTGTCAAATCGATGACAATGTCTGCTTGCGTTTGATCAATGACCTTACCTAAGTTATCATGTCGTCCCAAGGCTGCGACGAGTTCAAAATTGGGATGGTCGCGGAGTGTTTGGCAGGCCAAGCTTCCCATTTTTCCGGAGGCACCGTTAACAATTACCGATGTGCTCATCGGGTGCCTTTGGGTGTGGTTGCAGATTTTGATTTTTGGGGCTGCGCTTTGGGTGAGGGCTTTACCGCAACAGGCGCTTCTTCCGGAACGCGATGAACGATTTTCCAAGCCCACATGGCTGCAGGGATCCAACCGATAAGGGTTACTTGCATTGCCAAGGCAAGGAAGGCTCCTAAGGGGTTGTCGTCAGCAAAAATAATCGCCCATGGAAATAATATGGCAACCAATGAGAGTAATTTGCGTTTTGTTTTGATAATATACTCCTGGTTTTGGATATTAAATTAATATTAGAGAATCTTTTTTATTTACACAAGGATTTATGGATGAGAAAACAAATTATACATCCTCGTACGGCCGCAATTAACCAAAAACAAAAGAATCACTCTAAAAAAAGTCGTTTAGATGCATTGCATTGGCTCCAAAGTAGATTTCCAGCTGCTTTTGATAATCGCACCCAGATTCGTCCTTTGAATGTAGGGATTATGAATGAAATTTTGGGGCATGCAGAGCAAGCAGATGGGTTAGGTATTTCTAAATCAAAATTGCGTGAAGCGGTTGTTTTGTACACCCGGCGCTTAGATTATTTAGCCTGCTTGAAAGCCCGTGAGTTGCGTGTTGATTTAATGGGAAATCCCAGTGTTCGAGTGAGTGACGAGGAAGCAGAGCGTGCAGCAGCAAAAATCAAAAAACGGATTGAAAAAACCATAAAGAACTCTAAAAAATTGACCACAGGCACTCCAGAAATTAGCGCGCGCACAAAAATAATCGAGATAATGCCGCGCGCTGAAACTGCACGGTTGTCGGCAGATTCCATTGCAGGTCGGAGTGTGTCAGTAACACACAAACAAAGTCGCGCGTATGATCCACAAGTGGTTGCGCGTTTAAAAGAAAAGTTGGGATTGTCTCAGCAGAAAAATGAATTGGAAGATGCTTAGCCTATGTTAAAACAAATTCCTAATGCTTTAACCGTAATTAGATTGCTACTAATAGCACCATTTTTGCTGTGTTTATTTCACCAGGAATTTGCATATGCTTTTTATATTTGTCTGATTGCTGCTGTGTCGGATATCTTAGATGGTCGGTTGGCACGTTGGTTTGCTTGGCAGACGGATATTGGGAAAGTGATTGATCCGATGGCGGATAAATTGTTGATTGCGACGAGTTTTATTTCTTTGGCTATTTTACATCTCCTTCCTTGGTGGTTAGTGATTCTTATTTTCGCTAGAGATTGTATTATCTCCTTAGGATTCATAGCCTGGTGTATATTTATTCCCAAAAAACCTGATTTAAAACCAACTAATATCAGTAAAATCAATACGTTTTTGCAAATGAGTTTGGTGATTTTGTGTTTATCTGAACAAGCATTTGCTTTCCAGGTTTCGCACCTCCTGACGATTTTTGTGGTTGTGACCGCCACGACAACCGTCATTACTTTGCTTGATTATGTCTGGACTTGGGGGAGAAAAGCGTGGCAACAAAGGATTTCTCGCAAATAAAGCAGCAATTGGCATTGGCGATGCAATGCAACGACGAAGCCAGTTTTACCGATTTTTGCTGGACGGGAAATGAATTATTGCAGCAACAAATTTTATTTAGTCTGCCAGAAAAAAAAGAAGATTTATTTTATGTATGGGGTTTGCCAGGCTCGGGAAAATCGCATCTATTACAAGCAGCTTGTCAGGCAATGGCGCAAGCGGGTCATGCAGTTGCTTATCTACCTTTAAAATTATTACAAAATTGGGACCCAGCCATTCTAGAAGGGATGGCTCAGCACGCGCTGGTCGCAGTGGATGACATTGAGCAGATTGCTGGCCATAGTGCGTGGGAAGAGGCGCTGTTTCATTTGTATAATCGCTTGCATGCCCAACACAATACCTTAATTGTAACCGGACAAGTACCGCCCGCTTTGACAAAGCTGCATTTGGCTGATTTACGCTCGCGTTTGACTTATGCATTGATCTTGCAAATTCACGAATTAAAAGATGAAGATAAGATTAGTACTCTGCAAGCGCACGCAAAAAAGCGCGGTCTTGAATTGTCGAAGAGCGTAGGCCATTATATTCTTAATCGCTGCGCGCGCAATATGCATGATTTGCGGACTGTTTTAGATCGGTTGGATCATGCCTCTTTGGTTGCTCAGCGCAAATTAACCATTCCTTTTGTAAAAGATGTGTTAGGTTTAGGCTGAAATCCAGTCCATTCGGCTCATTATTTGTTAACCAAAAGATTTTTTTTGCGTTTGCTGAGCGTTTTGGGAATCATGGTTTTCCGCAGCAGGCGTGGGCGTGAAAGCATCTGCCAATCTCATTCTGGATGGTGTGGTTTGTCGCTGATTCGAATGGAGCGTATATCTTGATCTAGATACAGGAGTTTGTGTGTTAGATTGAGGACTAGGCGAAACGCCCTCTGCTACAGTTACACATCGCGCGAAGTCTCTGACCGCGCTTTTATATACAAAATCAGTGCTTGCGAGAAGGTCGCTTATTTGATCGCGTAACACGAGTTGTTTTTGCTTATCATCCGAATATGACAATATAATCTTGCTAGCATAGTCCTGAAATTTTGTTTTTTCCTTTTCTATTTCTATGTCTAAACTATTTTCATGCTCATCGTAGTGAGACGCGACTGCTAATTGTTCTAAATTGACTGCACGCTGTTTGATGAGTTCAATACAATAATCTTTGATTAAAAAAGACAGCGACAGTGATAATGTGTAAGTTATGGTTAAGATCAAGCTGGATGGCAGTATTGTACAAAAAATTAGCAAAGAAGTGATGGCGATAGCATGAATCAGTCGGACCAAAAAATAATAAAAATTGCGATCTTGTATATATTTTTGGCGAATATGTAATGCTGTTGTATGAACGTCGGCGTTTGCGGGTCGCGTTTTTTGGTCTTTTTGTGTCTGATAAAAATGGATGCTTTCGACAATACTGACTAACGAGCTGGCGATGAAAAACAGTGCAGGGCCCCAAGATAACGCGCCTGCTGCTGAATAGGAAAGAAGATGGCCGAGAAAAGTGAGTGTTAAAGCAAAAGCTCGAAATGTCAAAGTACGAACTCTCTCGTCTGAGGGATCTAATCCATGCTGGAATGTATATCTTAAATAATAAGCCAACCAAGCAATTTGCATACCCATACCAATGATAGGCCAATTATTTAGTTGGACTACATTATGATGCAACCAGTAATAGGCCACTGGGAGTATATCGGTGACCCAATCAATCGCCATCCAGAAATATTGCGGTTGTATATAACTGAAACTCAAGATCCCAATAGTAAATAAGGCGGGACGATAGATATACTTTAACAAGGGCACTGTCGGATATAGTTCATCAATCATTTCTATCAAATAGTCCAAATCTAGTTCTTTTTGTTTTCTTATAAGGTCATAAAGAGTCGCAATGCCCTGTTCTGCGTAAACTTTTTTTTGCGTGTTCATTTTAAGATGCTCAAGAATCTTGATAATGGTGGGGTCAAGACTAGTATTTGAGTCGTCGTCCAATCTAATACTTTGGGCGAATTGTTTGGCACTAATGGAATCTCCCTGATTCGTACAAGCCAAACGCATGTAGTTCCGGGTTTCGTCGATCGTTAATTTGCCATTGAGATAATTTAAAACCGTTTCTTTAAAGCTAGTTTGATTTGCTGGAGTGATAATAAATGTTCTATGAGACATAATAAATTTCGAACCAGAAAATGATTGGATATTGTACATTAAATTTAATTTAATGTCTATTGTCAGTGGAAATAACTTTAGAGACGTTACCTAGGGTCTGTTCACAATTCAGATCTCGACGTCCCGCGGGACGGTGGGATTTGAAATATGAATTGTCAACACGCCCTATTATTTTACAGGATTTTTTCGATAGAGAGTCGCCATATGGCCAACAATTTGGATCAGATCGGCGTGAGTTGCAGTACACAATGCTTGCGCAATTGCACTGCGATCAGCTTTTTCGTCGCCCGTCAGTTTGACTTTAATTAACTCATGAGTCGTGAGTGCTTCATCTGTTGCAACAATAACATTCTCAGTGAGTCCCTTACCGCCCATTAAAATCACAGGATTAAGAGGATGAGCTTGTGCTTTTAGCGCTTTTTTGAGCTTATTATTCATGGTGGATAGGTGAGCAAAAGAATTAATGGCGAATTATTACACGTTTTGCTGTAAATAGATAGGCTGATCCGGTATGATACGGGTTTTTAGGATCTAAACGATGCGCCGTACTAAAAGTAGCCAGCGTTGGCTCCAAGAGCATTTTGCAGATGTGTATGTTAAGCAAGCGCAGGCAGAAGGTTACCGCAGCCGCGCAGTGTATAAATTGCAAGAAATAGATGCGAAAGAACATTTGCTTAAACCGGGTATGACTGTAGTGGATTTGGGGGCTGCACCTGGGGGGTGGACCCAATATGTGGCCGAAAAAATTGGTTGTTCGGCGCAGGGCGTGCGCGAAAGTCGCATCATCGCCTTAGACCGTTTGCCGATGGATGCGTTGCCAGGTGTAGAGCTGATTCAAGGGGATTTCACGGATGATGCGGTTTTGCAACAATTGCAGGCCACATTACCTGAACGAGCGGTCGATGTTGTTTTATCTGATATGGCCCCCAATATGAGTGGAAACACGGAAGTTGATATGACGCGCGCCATGTATTTAGCGGAATTGGCGGTGGATTTTGCTTATCAAAGACTTAAACCGGGTGGTACATTGGTAATGAAATTGTTTCATGGAGTGGGGTTTGATGCGTTGGTGAAAGAAGTGCGTCCGCGCTTTCGACACGTCTCGATTCGTAAGCCCAAAGCATCACGTTCCCGCTCTCGCGAAACCTATTTACTGGCGAAAGGCTACATTTTGTAGTACTTTAAAGATAGTATTGAATACTGAATGGGGTCATTATTTTGAACGACATGGTGAAAAATTTATTTTTATGGCTGATTATCGCGATTGTTCTGGTTTCGGTATTTAGCAATTTTGGTCCGAATCATGCTGTGGCGGATCGTTTGCCGTATAGCCAGTTTCTCACCGAAGTGTCACAGGGGATGATTCATTCTGTCACGGTGGAAGATAATAAAGTAATCACCGGGGTGACCAAAAATAATCGACGTTTTGTGACCTATATTCCCATTTACGATTCGGCATTGTTAGGTCAATTATTAAAGGCCAATGTCACAGTCAATGGCCAAGAAAAACAACAAGAAAGCTTTTTACTTCACCTCTTTGTGAATTGGTTCCCAATGATACTCTTGATTGGAGTCTGGGTGTTTTTTATGCGCCAAATGCAAGGCGGCGGTGGGCGCGGTGCGATGTCTTTTGGGCGGTCGCGGGCACGTTTGCTGGGAGAGGATCAAGTTAAAGTTACCTTTGCAGATGTTGCTGGGGTGGATGAGGCCAAAGACGAAGTCAAAGAATTGGTGGATTTTTTACGTGATCCAACCAAATTTCAAAATCTTGGGGGACGGATTCCGCGCGGCGTATTATTAGTGGGGTCACCTGGTACTGGTAAGACATTATTAGCCCGGGCTGTGGCGGGAGAAGCGAAGGTTCCTTTCTTTACCATTTCGGGATCTGATTTCGTAGAAATGTTTGTAGGCGTGGGCGCTTCTCGCGTGCGTGATATGTTTGAGCAAGCCAAAAAACAGGCTCCGTGTATTATTTTTATCGATGAGATCGATGCAGTAGGGCGCCATCGTGGTGCTGGATTAGGCGGTGGGCACGACGAACGGGAACAAACACTCAATCAATTGTTAGTTGAAATGGATGGGTTTGAAGGTAACGAAGGTGTGATTGTCATCGCAGCAACCAATCGTCCCGATGTTTTGGATCCGGCATTGTTACGTCCGGGTCGCTTCGATCGCCAAGTGGTGGTGCCGTTACCAGATATACGCGGTCGTGAGCAAATTTTAAGAGTGCATTTGGGCAAAGTTCCAATGGAGCCTAATATTGACGTGATGTCTGTTGCGCGGGGTACGCCAGGTTTTTCAGGAGCAGATTTGGCGAATTTGGTTAACGAAGCTGCTCTGTTTGCCGCTCGTTCCAATAAGCGCAAAGTCACTATTCATGAATTAGATAAAGCGAAAGACAAGATCATGATGGGTGCTGAACGACGTTCTATGGTCATGAGTGAAGATGAAAAGAAATTAACTGCTTATCATGAAGCGGGGCATGCGATTGTGGGTTTATTAGTACCAGAACATGATCCTGTTTATAAAGTATCTATTATTCCGCGCGGACGTGCTTTGGGTGTGACGATGTTTTTACCAGAGCAAGATCGCTATAGCTACACCAAAAGACGTTTGGAAAGCCAATTGGCTAGTTTATTTGGTGGCCGTGTAGCGGAGGAATTAATTTTTGGGGCGGATAGTGTGACAACGGGCGCTTCTAATGATATTACGCGTGCTACAGAAATTGCGCGTAAAATGGTGACCCAGTGGGGCTTGTCGACTATGGGGCCTTTGACGTTTGGGCAGGAAGAGGGCGAAGTATTTTTGGGTCGCAGCATGTCACAAACTAAGGAAATATCTGATCAAACCGCACAAAAAATTGATGAGGAAGTACGAAAAATTGTGGACCGAAACTTCCAACATGCGGCGACTATTTTGCAAGAAAATGTTAAGACCTTACATTTGATGGCAGAAGCGTTGATTAAATATGAAACTATCGATGCCAACCAAATTAAATCTATTTTAGCTGGTGAAGAGCCGCCTGCGCCAGAGGGATGGGTTGACGGGGGCAGTTCAGGCTCAGGAGATTCAGGTCAGACAGTAGCTCCAGAGAAAGCAAAGTCAAGCCCAGCACGCAAAAAAGGTTTAAAAGATCATCCAGCCAGCGAAGCGCAATAGTGAATCGCAGTGATTTTATCGATTGGTGTGCTGCGGATCATCGCGCTTTGTGCCAAACACCTGGATATTCACCGTTGATCATGGGAATATTAAATGTCACACCGGATTCTTTTTATGACGGTGGACAGTATTCTCATCCAGATGCGGCCTATGATCATGCACAGGCCATGATTGCTGCAGGGGCTGATGTGTTGGATATTGGCGGTGAGTCATCGCGTCCTGGTGCGGTTGCGATTTCGGTGGAAGAAGAATTAGATCGCGTGTTACCCGTTATCGAACGTATCCGCGTTGTGGATCCGATTGCGCTATCAATTGATACCTACAAACCGCAAGTGATGCAAGCTGTGATCACGGCCGGTGCTGCCTGCATCAATGACATTTATGCTTTACAAATGCCAGGCGCGCTAGAAGCTGTTGCTGATACAGACACCCCTATTTGTTTGATGCATATGCAAGGCATGCCGCAGGTCATGCAAGATGCCCCACATTATGAACAGGATGTGGTGATGGATATTGACGCATTTTTTGAGCAACGAATTACTGCCTGTGTTGATGCGGGCATCGCACGCTCGCGCTTGATTCTTGATCCTGGATTTGGCTTTGGGAAAACGGTGCAACATAATTTACAAATGGTACAGAGAATTTCGCAATTTCAACGGCATGCTTTGCCAATTTTGCTAGGTGTTTCGCGTAAATCTACTATCGGAAAAATTTTGGATCAACCGCCTGAAGGGCGTATGGTTGGTGGGTTGACGTTGGCGATTTATGCCATGCTAGTAGGGGTTTCCATCATTCGTACTCATGATGTAGTGGAAACTAAGCAAGCGTTTAAAATGTTACAAGAAATGAGATTAAGTGTGGGAGTAGCGTCATGAGTCGACGTGCTTATTTTGGCACAGATGGGATTCGGGGAGAGGTGGGTTCGAAGTGCATGAATCCGGAGTTGGTGCTGAAACTCGGGTGGGCAGTAGGGTGTATATTAGCCAATGGCCCTCGAAAAAAAGTACTAATAGGTAAAGATACGCGGATTTCAGGTTATATGTTTGAATCAGCATTAGAAGCAGGGTTATCGGCTGCCGGGGTAGATGTGTGTTTGTTGGGGCCGATGCCGACACCAGCGATTGCCTATTTAACTCAAACGTTACGAGCCAGCGCGGGTATTGTTATTTCTGCTTCACACAATTTATTTGAAGACAATGGGATCAAGTTTTTTTCGTCAGAGGGTGAGAAATTACCGGATGCGATGGAATTGGCGATTGAAAAACAGATGCAACAACCTTTTCAAACTGTGAAATCGTCCTTATTGGGAAAAGCCACGCGGATAGATGATGCGCCAGGACGTTATATCGAATTTTGTAAATCAACGATTCCTTCTTTGACACGTTTATCTGGATTAAAAATTGTGGTCGATTGTGCTCATGGTGCAACGTATCATATTGCGCCCGATGTGTTCACGGAACTGGGTGCCGATGTCATTACGATGAGTGACAAGCCAGACGGATTTAATATTAACCGCGCGTGTGGTTCCACTGATCCGGAAGCGATGCGTCAAATGGTTTTGCAATCCAACGCAGATATTGGAATTAGCTTGGATGGTGATGGGGATCGCGTTATTTTGTCAGACGCGCAAGGCTGTTTAGTGAATGGGGATCAAATCTTATATATTATTGCGCAAGATCGCCAGCAACGGGGGATATTACATGGTGGGGTTGTAGGTACCCTCATGAGTAATTTTGGTTTGGAAAAAGCCATTCGTGCAATGGGAGTAGAATTTGTCCGTGCTCAAGTTGGCGATCGCTATGTATTAGAAACTTTAAAAGAAAAAGATTGGAAAATTGGTGGCGAACCCTCTGGTCATTTGGTTTGTTTAGACAAAACTACAACAGGTGATGGTATTATTGCTGCCTTGCAGGTATTGGCAATCATGGTAAAACAAGATAAAAAATTGGCTGATTTAACGCAAAACATTACATTATTTCCCCAATCGTTGGTGAATTTAAAAACGGAACATGCAATACAATTAGCCCAAGATACCCGAGTTCTTCGTGCTGTTGATGCTTTGGACGCTGCTTTGAAAAATGAGGGGCGTGTGGTCTTACGGCCTTCGGGCACGGAACCTGTGTTGCGAGTTATGGTGGAAGGCATGGACCGCCGTCAAGTTCAAGCGTATGCTGAAGAATTAAGTAAAGAGATCAGCACCATTCAGCAGTATTTATTCTAGAACGGACTCATATGAGACAAAAATTTGTAATGGGAAATTGGAAGATGAATGGGCGTTTGATCCAAATCATCGGATTAGTCCATGATTTATTAGCAATTTGTCCCAGACAATCAGCGGTGCGTACAGTGGTGCTAGCACCTAC
Source organism: uncultured Legionella sp. (assembly GCA_903877115.1). GTDB lineage: Bacteria > Pseudomonadota > Gammaproteobacteria > Legionellales > Legionellaceae. Next base: position 16,490 of record CAIRCS010000187.1, on the reverse strand, counting down.
GATCTATTTGCCGGAATTAAGTACGCTTTTGGCGGGTCAGCACATTGGATGGGGCGCGCAAAATGTTTACCCTAAAGATGCGGGGCCTTATACAGGAGAGATCAGCGGCCTTATGTTGAGTGATTATCACTGCCAATATGTATTAGTCGGGCATTCTGAACGTAGGCATCTATTTCATGAAGATGAAAAATTTGTTGCAGAAAAATTCCACCATGTAAAAGAACATGGTATGATACCGATCCTATGCGTTGGTGAGACTGCAATGGACCGTGAGCGTGGTTTGATGGAAGAAACATTATCACGTCAGCTTAGTGCTGTTTTTACCGGTGATAGAGCGCATGCCTTGCAGGATTGTGTTATTGCTTATGAACCTGTTTGGGCGATAGGTACCGGAATTACTGCAACGCCGGAGCAAGCTCAGCATGCTCATGCATTTATTCGCCAGTTTCTGTCGCAATTTGACCACCATGGCGCGCAAAATTTATCTATTCTTTATGGTGGAAGTGTGACTGAGATGAATGCCAAAGAGTTATTTGCAAAGACGGATGTTGACGGTGGTTTAATTGGCGGTGCGTCATTACACGCGCAGCAGTTTGGAGAGATTGTAAAATGTATCAATTATTGTTAATCATTCATATCTTGATTGCGATAAGCATTGTAGGCCTGGTTTTATTACAGCATGGCAAAGGTGCTGATGCGGGTGCTGCATTTGGCTCAGGAGCATCTACGACTGTATTTGGGAGTCAGGGCACGGGTAGCTTTTTATTTAAGCTTACGGGTGGATTGGTTCTTGCCTTTTTTACAACCAGTGTGCTGTTATCTGCCACCGTTGCGAAGCAATATCACGCCTCTATGACGTTGCCAATGGCAGAGGTTCAAGATCAGCAAACGGCACCTAATCCGTTGCCGATTCCGTTGCCGGAACAATAGATTAAAAGAAGATATCTATTCACCACAGTCCTTGATGGACGGGGATGCGCCAAATAGGACGTTTCCTTGAAAGGTGCTGAATGGTTACAAAAGAAGTAAGCCGAAGTGGTGGAATTGGTAGACACGCCGTCTTGAGGGGGCGGTGGCGCAAGCTGTGCCGGTTCGAGTCCGGCCTTCGGTACCAAATGAATTTTAATTAATAATAAGGTAATGTTATGGCAGCAGAGCTCTATTTGCCTATTCTAGTGTTTATTATTATTGGCCTTGTCATTGGTGGCGCTATGCTAGGTGCCGGTGCGCTGATTTCCTCAAGTAAACCCAATTCAGAAAAAAATTCCCCATATGAATGCGGATTTCCTGCATTTGAATCAGCCCATATTCCTTTTGATGTTCGATTTTATTTGGTAGCAATCCTATTTATTATTTTTGATTTAGAAACCGCTTTCTTTTTCCCTTGGGCTTTGGTCTTACGCAAAATAGGGTGGTATGGATTGGGTGCGATGTCGATTTTTTTAGGATTATTGGTGATTGGATTTATTTATGAGTGGAAGCGAGGGGCTTTAGAATGGGAATAACGCAACCTTCTGAGTTCAGCCAGCAAGGATTTTTAACAACATCCATAGATAAATTATTTGCCTGGGCTCAAACCGGTTCAATGTGGCCAATGACTTTTGGCTTGGCTTGTTGTGCTGTAGAGATGATGCATGCTGGTGCCTCGCGTTATGATTTGGATCGGTTTGGCATTATTTTTCGCCCTAGTCCGCGTCAATCGGATGTGATGATTGTGGCGGGCACTTTATGTAATAAAATGGCACCGGCTTTGCGTAAAGTGTATGATCAAATGCCTGAACCGCGCTGGGTTATATCCATGGGTTCTTGCGCTAACGGCGGAGGATATTACCATTATTCATACTCTGTAGTGCGTGGCTGTGATCGGATTGTGCCTGTGGATGTTTATGTGCCAGGCTGTCCTCCGACTGCAGAGGCTTTGTTGTATGGCATCATTCAATTACAAAATAAGATCAAACGAAAAAATATTATTGAAAGGTGATAATACCGATGGCTCAACAAAAATTAGAAGATCTGTTACACAAAGAATTCCAGAAAGAGCATATTGCTATCACAATAGCACACGGTGAACTGACGCTGGAATGTTGTGATCTATCCGAGTTGCGTACGGTTTTATTTACTTTACGGGATGTGCGTGCATTAGGGTTTAATCAATTGATTGATGTGTGTGCGGTCGATTATTTGCATTATGGCCAATATGATTGGGACACCGATGCTGCGACTTCCGAAGGATTTTCTCGAGCAGTTGAAAAGGGCGAGTCGCAACAAGGTCAATGGGAAAAACCCAGATTTGCTGTGGTCTATCATTTGCTGTCTACCACGAACAATCAACGTATTCGCGTAAAACTATTTATCGACGAGGCTAATTTAGCTGTGCCTTCTGTGCATGATATTTGGAAATCTGCGTTGTGGTTTGAGCGTGAAGCGTATGATTTATTTGGTGTTTTATTTACCGATCACCCTGATTTGCGAAGAATTTTAACTGATTACGGATTCATTGGTCATCCTTTTCGCAAAGATTTTCCCGTTAGTGGTCATGTTGAAATGCGGTATGACGCCAAATCCGGCAAAGTGATATATGAACCAGTGAGTATTGAACCGCGAGTGACGGTGCCGAAAGTGATTCGTGATGATAGTCGTTACCTTAAATATCAAGAGACTGCAAAATGAGTAGTAATAGACTTAGAATAGAGATCTCCCTAATTAGCCAAATGAGTCATTGATTATGTTTGAATTGCAACATTACACACTAAATTTTGGTCCACAACATCCGGCAGCCCATGGGGTTTTGCGGTTGGTGTTGGAATTAGAGGGTGAGACCATCGTTCGAGCGGATCCCCATATTGGATTATTACACCGAGGCACTGAGAAATTAGTAGAAACCAAACCTTATTTACACAATATTGGCTATATGGATCGTTTGGATTATGTGTCGATGATGTGTAATGAGCATGCATACGTTCGTGCCATTGAAAAAAGTTTGGGTGTTGTCGCACCTATACGCGCACAATATATTCGTACTATGTTTGATGAAATTACCCGAATTTTAAATCACTTATTGTGGTTGGGTGCTACAGCTTTAGATATTGGTGCTATGTCGGTGTTTCTCTATTGTTTTAGAGAACGCGAGGATTTGTTTGATTGTTATGAAGCGGTATCCGGTGCGCGAATGCATGCGACCTATTATCGTCCTGGGGGGGTGGCAAGAGATTTACCCGATCTGATGCCGCAATACAAACCTTCAAAATGGCATTCAGAACGCGAAGTTGAAAAAATCAACTCGAATCGTCAAGGCAGTTTGCTCGATTTTATTGCGGATTTTACCGATCGATTTCCAAAATATGTGGATGAGTATGAAACACTATTAACCGATAATCGAATTTGGAAGCAGCGGACGGTTGATATTGGTGTGGTTTCTCCAGAGCAAGCTTTACAATGGGGTTTTTCTGGACCAATGCTACGTGCCTCAAATGTTGCCTGGGATTTACGAAAAAAACAACCGTACGCGGCGTATGATCGGATGGAGTTTGATATTCCTGTTGGTAAGACTGGGGATTGTTATGATCGTTATTTGGTTCGGGTTGAAGAAATGCGTCAATCGAATCGGATCATTCGTCAATGCGTACAGTGGTTGCGTGATAATCCAGGACCTGTAAAAGTAGATGATCATAAACTATCGCCTCCGACGCGGGTGGAAATGAAAGAAGATATGGAAGCATTGATTCATCATTTCAAATTATTTACCGAAGGGTTTTGTTTGCCGCCTGGTGAAGTCTATGCGGCAGTGGAAGCTCCGAAAGGAGAATTTGGTGTTTATTTAGTATCAGATGGCGCAAACAAACCTTATCGAATGAAAATTCGTGCGCCGGGATTTGCACATTTAGCCAGTTTTGATGACATGGTGCGGGGCCATATGTTGGCCGATGGCGTAGCAATTTTAGCTAGCCAAGATATTGTTTTTGGTGAAATTGATAGATAAGAGGTTGGAAAAATTATGGCTGGTACTGCAACAACAGCACTCCAAGCGCATGTGAGTTCGACAGGGTTGAAAAAAATTAATCATTGGATCGACAAATACCCTGCTGTGCAAAAACAATCTGCAGTTATGAGTGCGTTGATGGTGCTTCAAGAAGAACACGGCTATTTAACTGATGAGGCTATGACAGCCTTAGCTTCTTATTTAGATATGGCACCGATTGCTGTGTTTGAGATCGCTAATTTTTATACTATGTATGAGCGTGCGCCTGTGGGACGACATGTGATCAGCGTGTGTACCAATATTTCTTGTCAGCTCCGCGATTCTGCACAGATAGTAAAGCATTTGGAAAAGAAATTAAAAATAAAAGCTGGTGAGACCACTGCAGACAAACGGTTTACTTTGCGCTGTGTAGAGTGCTTGGGTGCGTGCGTGAATGCGCCTATGATGCAAATTGATAAAGAGTATCATGAGCATCTGACGCCTGCTGTGGTGGACGAAGTTTTAGAACAATACAAATAAGGTATATATTTTTCACAGATAAGTGTTAGTATTTTAGCCACTATGTGGTAGGTAACAACTAATGATTTGGCGGGAACCTCTCATCCGCCCTGTGGGCGCTCTCTCCCCGTTTCTTGGGAGAGGGCAATAATGAGGGAATATATTTGGAAGGGGCTGTTGGTGTCATGGTTGAATTGAATCAAGTTTGTTATCGTACATTGCATCTCGATAAGCCTTGGACTTTGGCTGCCTACAAAAGTGTTGGCGGATACCAAGCTTGGGAACGTATTTTGCGTGAACAGACGCCTCCGAAAGAAATCATCGAAGCGCTCAAATTATCCGCTTTAAGAGGGCGTGGTGGTGCTGGGTTCCCCACCGGTTTAAAATGGAGTTTTATTAATCGCGATGCCCCTGGTCAGAAATATGTAGTATGTAATTCTGACGAAGGTGAGCCTGGCACCTGTAAAGATCGAGATATTTTACGCTACAATCCTCACCAATTAATCGAAGGGATGATTATTGCAGGATACGTTATGGGTGCAACCGTAGGGTATAATTACATCCGTGGAGAATTTTGGGAACCATTTGAAAGAATGGAAGCGGCTTTGGAAGAAGCCTATGCTGCTGGTTTCCTGGGTAAGAATATTCATAAAACAGGTTTTGATTTTGACCTTTATAACCACTTAGGCGCTGGCGCTTACATTTGTGGAGAAGAAACCGCCTTACTCAACTCTTTAGAAGGTAAAAAAGGGCAGCCTAGATTCAAACCCCCATTTCCTGCTAACTTTGGCCTCTATGGGAAACCTACTACCGTTAACAATACTGAAACATTTGCTTCTGTTCCGGTGATCTTGGAAAAAGGCGGAGATTGGTTTTTGGCATTAGGCAAACCGAATAACGGGGGTACTAAATGCTTTTCCGTCAGTGGTCATGTGAACAACCCAGGGAATTTTGAAATTCCTTTGGGAACGCCGTTTAAGACGTTATTAGAGCTGGCTGGTGGTTTGCGCAAAGGTCGTAAGCTCAAAGCAGTGATTCCAGGGGGCTCTTCAATGCCAGTCTTGCCCGGAGACTTAATGATGACCTTGGATATGGATTATGACAGCATTCAAAAGGCTGGGTCGGGTCTGGGTTCGGGTGCTGTGATTGTGATGGATGATTCTACTTGTATGGTAGAGGCTTTGTATCGGTTATCAGAGTTTTACATGGACGAATCTTGTGGTCAGTGTACGCCATGTCGAGAGGGCACAGGTTGGTTAGTGCGCTTACTCCATCGGATAAAATCGGGACATGGCGAGCCGGGTGATATTGAACGGTTGGTGCATGTTGCAGATAGCATCGAAGGGCGAACCATTTGTGCATTGGGCGAAGCAGCTGCTTGGCCAGTACAAAGTTTTGTGAAACATTTTTATCATGAGTTTGACGCGTTTATTCGGTCAAAACATTCCTCAAAGAAAGGGTAATGATGGCTAAGATTGAAATTGATGGTAAAACATTTGAAGTCGAAAATGGCAAAATGATCATTGAAGTTGCGGATGAAGCCGGAATTCATATTCCGCGTTTTTGTTACCATAAAAAATTATCAGTCGCCGCTAATTGTAGAATGTGCTTGGTCGAAGTAGAAAAAAATCGCAAAACGGTGCCAGCATGCGCGACACCCGTGAATGATGGTATGAAGGTGTTTACCCGTTCTCCTGCGGCATTAAAATCACAACAAGCAGTCATGGAGTTTTTGTTAATTAACCACCCTTTGGATTGTCCTATTTGCGATCAGGGCGGTGAATGTGAATTACAAGATGTTGCCATGGGTTTTGGTCAGGACCGGTCGATATACGAAGAAAGCAAGCGTGCGGTAGCCGATGATGATTTAGGTACCCTGATTGCTACGGAAATGACGCGTTGTATTCAATGTACCCGTTGCGTTCGGTTTGGTGAAGAAATATCTGGGGTGTCAGAATTAGGTGGCATTGGTCGCGGCGAGCATATGCAAATCAGTACGTATGTGCAGCATAGTATGCGTTCTGAGGTATCGGCGAATATCATTGATCTCTGTCCTGTCGGTGCGTTGACTTCAAGGCCTTACCGTTTTACTGCGCGTCCTTGGGAAATGAATCAAGCGGCCAGCATCGCGCCTCATGATTGTTTGGGATCGCATGTCTATTTGCATACACGACGGGATCGCTTGATGCGGGTTGTTCCTAAAGAGCACGAACCTATCAACGAAACATGGTTATCAGATCGCGATCGTTTTTCTTATCTTGGATTACAGCACAAGAACCGCGCTGCACAACCGAAAATTAAACGCAATGGCGTTTGGGAATATGTGGATTGGCAAACTGCCTTGGAATTTTCCACGCAGTGTATTCAGCAGATTACTAAGCAATATGGGCCAGAGTCTTTTGCTGCATTCGCTACTCCGTCTTCTACAGTGGAAGAAGGCTATTTATTGCAAAAAATGATGCGCTCTTTAGGCATACACAATATCGATCACCGCATACAACAAACCGATTTTCGGGATCAAAGTGTACAATCTGTTATGCCAGTCAGCACGTTGCCGTATGCAGATCTTGAAAAACAACGCCATATTTTTCTGGTTGGATGTCACGTGGACCGTGAAGCGCCTTTGGCGGGTATTCGATTACGCAAAGCCTTTATCAATGGGGCGTCAATGTGTGCCTTGAATGTCATGGATTATGCTTACCATTTTGGTTTGAAAGAGAATATGGTGGTTTCCCCACAAGATCTGCCGTTACAATTGGCGTTGATTTTACTATCTTTGGTGAAGAAAAAATCTGATTTGCTTCCACAGGAACAGCAATTGACCATAGGCTTGAAGGCGACGAAAAAAAGTAAATTTTTTGCGCAAGAATTGTCGGAGCCGGGTGCGGTGATAGTCAGTGGCGCAGTGTGTGAGAATCATCCCGAAGCGGCTCTGATTCGTACTTTGTTAGCAGCGATTGCCAAATATAGTGGGGCAAAAATATTTCGCCTTACAACTGGTGCTAATGCAGCAGGTGCCGCATTAGTTGGATTGTTGCCTCACCGGACCACTGCCGGAAAAGTAGCAGAGCAGCCTGGTTTGGATGTGCAGGCAGCTTTGGCTGGCAAGATGAAAGGATATTTGTTATTGGGCGTGGAACCTGATTTTGATTGTGCTAATCCTTTTCTTGCGCGCCGAGCTATGCTGGCAGCTGAGCATGTAATTGCATTGTCAGCTTTCGAGACTGAAGCATTGCATGAGTATGCCGATGTCATTTTACCGATTGCACCTTATGCAGAAACCTCTGGTACCTACATTAATGTTGATGGTACTTGGCAGTCCTTTACGGGCGCTATTCGTCCGTTTGGTGAAGCCCGTCCTGCTTGGAAAGTCTTAAGAGTTTTAGCAAATCATCTGAGTTGTTGTGGATTTGATTATGCGTCTAGTCAAGATATATTGGAAGAAGTACAGCAACAGCATGCCATGATGCATCCGTTGCAAACTGATTATTTTTATCCTGAGTCTTTGCCAGAGAGTACAAGTGGTTTAGTCAGGATTGGAGAGTGGGCATTGTACCGCAGCGATATGCTCGTGCGACATGCCGATGCATTGCAATCTTGTGGTGCAGCGGATCTGGTATGCATCCGAGTGCATCCAGAGACGGCAAAACGTTTGAAATTGGGAGATGCAGCCACTGTATCTCAAGGTGACATTGGAGTAACATTGCCTCTGATTCGTGACGACCGGATTGATGAAAATACAGTCTGGGTTGCAAATGCTATGTTGGAAACCAGTGATCTGGGACCAGCCTATGGGGCGATAACGATAAAATAGGTTTATATAATGTTGCATAATATCAGCATACTACTTTGGGTTGTGATCAAAATTCTGGTGATTGTTTTGCCATTGTTGTTGGCCGTGGCATATTTGACCTATGCAGAACGAAAGGTTATTGGGTACATTCAAGGTCGAATTGGTCCAAATCGCGTAGGATTTCGGGGTTTACTCCAGCCGTTTGCCGATTTGTTAAAAATGATCCGCAAAGAAATTATTATTCCTACTCAATCCAATCGTTATTTGTTCCGGGTTGCGCCCATTTTTGCTTTGGTGCCTGCGTTGGTAGGGTGGGCTGTGATTCCGTTTGATTTGAATTTAGTCTTAGCGAATGTTAATGCCGGCGTGTTGTTTATCTTTGCCTTAAGTTCATTGGGCGTGTACGGGATATTGATCGCTGGTTGGGCCTCCAATTCCAAATATGCCATATTAGGCGCTATGCGTTCAGCTGCTCAAACTATTTCTTATGAGATTGCGATGGGTTTTGCATTTGTTGGCGTTCTATTAGCAGCTAACAGTATGAATTTGACGGACATTGTATTATCTCAGCATGGTGGTATGTTGCATTGGTGGTGTGTGCCATTATTGCCTTTGTTTGTCATCTGTTGGATAGCTGGTGTAGCTGAAACGAATCGTGCTCCGTTTGATATCGCCGAAGGGGAATCTGAAATTGTTGCTGGATTTCACGTAGAGTATTCGGCAATCGGTTTCGGTGTGTTATTTTTGGCTGAATACGCTAGTATGATTTTGATTTCAACCGTATTATCGTTGCTATTTTTGGGAGGATGGCTCTCTCCATTTGAAGGCATTCCATTTTTAGACAATCTCTTTTTCTTTGTGCCAGGGTTGGCTTGGCTACTGCTCAAAGTTTCTTTTTTCTTATTCGTGTATTTGTGGGTAAGAGCAACTTTTCCGCGGTATCGTTATGATCAATTGATGCGTTTGGGTTGGAAAGTCTTGATTCCAGTGACGATTGTCTGGGTCATTGTTACGGCTTTCATGGTAATAATGCAAGTAAAGCCTTGGTTTTAGCGAGAATTTGAATGAAAAAAGCATATCGGTATATCAAGCATTATATTCGCAGCTATTTATTAGTGGATTTGTTGCGTGGTTTGTTGCTCACCGGAAAGTATTTTTTTAAAAAGAAAATTACGGTGCAGTTTCCCGAAGAAAAGACACCTACGTCGCATCGTTTTCGCGGTATGTTGGCCCTTCGCCGCTATCCGAATGGCGAAGAGCGCTGTATCGCGTGTAAATTATGTGAAGCAGTGTGTCCAGCATTGGCGATCACCATTGAATCTGAACCACGCGAAGATGGTTCAAGACGTACGACACGCTACGATGTGGATGCGTTCAAATGTATCAGCTGCGGTTTGTGCGAAGAGTCATGCCCAGTAGATTCTATTGTTCTGACGCCTATTCAGCACGTGCATATGACAGAGCGGGGACAAAATATTTTGACCAAAGAAAAGCTTTTGGCGATTGGAGATTTAATGGAAGAAAAATTGGCCGCGGATCGCGCACAAGACGCGCCTTATCGATAATTGGGGATATGATGGATTTGCAACAAATTATTTTTTATTGTTTCGCCAGCTTAACTGTGTTATCAGCAGTTATGATTGTCACGCAAGCCAATCCGGTGCGAAGCGTTTTATTTTTAGTGTTCGGGTTTTTTTCTAGTTCTGTATTGTGGTTGTTGGTAAATGCCGAATTTTTAGCCTTGGTATTGGTGTTGGTATATGTAGGCGCTGTCATGACTTTATTTTTGTTTGTGATCATGATGGTTAATATTGATGTGGAGTCTACCCAGACACGTTTGTTGCGGTATTTGCCATTCGGGTTGCTGTTAGTAGCCTCGTTAGTGGGATTATTGTATATCGCTTTGCCCCCGGCCGGATGGCTCAAAAATGCAGGCGCGCAAGGTGAATTTTTGTCTGATACCCAAGCAATTGGCATGGTGTTATATACGCATTACGTGTTGGCATTTGAACTTGCTGCAGTTATATTGCTGGTTGCGATTGTTGCTGCTATTACCTTGGCGCATCGGGTTGCACCGACGAGTGCAAAACGTCAAAATACTCGAGAGCAGTTGATGGTAAATCGTGAGGAACGCGTATCCTTGGTTGCCATGCGTGCAGAACATAATAAGGATAACTCATGATACCTACTTCTCATTATGTAATTTTATCGGCAATTTTGTTTGGCCTTGGCCTATTTGGAATGCTGGTCCATCGCCGCAATGTCATCTTACTGATGGTCTGTATCGAATTGTTGCTCTTAGCGGTGAATACCAATTTGGTCGCCTTTTCACATCAATTTTCAGATACTGCAGGTGAGGTTTTTGTCTTTTTTATATTAACAGTTGCTGCGGCAGAAGCAGCGATAGGTTTGGCCATTGTAATGCTCTTATATCGTAACCGCGGTAATATTTCTGTGGCGCAAATGAATCATCTAAAAGGATAAGAATGTGAGTATGTTGACGTGTTGTTTACTGATTGTCTTGCTGCCATTAATCGGTTCATTAGTGGCAGGCTTTTTTCGGCATCAAATTGGTCGTGCTGGCGCACATAGCATTACCATTTTAGGCATTGGCGGCGCGTTTGCGTTGTCTTTTTATGCCGCTTTTCGCATTATTTTTATGCATGACGCTGCTTTGAATGTAAATTTATATACTTGGGTCAGTGGTGGGGACGTGTTTCCTTACGCATTTCATATAGGTTTTTTGATCGACTCATTGACGGTAGTCATGTTAGTGACAGTGACCTTCATTTCATTATTAGTGCATATATATAGTATTGGTTATATGGCGGATGATGACGGCTATCAACGCTTTTTTTCTTATATTTCTTTGTTCACCTTCATGATGCTGATGTTGGTCACTGCAAATAATTTTCTGCAATTGTTTTTTGGCTGGGAAGGCGTCGGTTTAGTATCCTATTTGCTGATTGGATTTTGGTATGAGAAAGAATCGGCCAATCAAGGTAGCTTGAAAGCTTTTCTAGTAAATCGGGTGGGGGATTTTGGGTTTATTTTAGGTATTGGCTTGGTCTTGGCGTATTGTGGTAGCTTGGATTATCAAACGGTGTTTCAGCAAGTGCCGCAGATTGCTTCGCAAGAAATTACTTTGTTTTCAGGTCATGCTTGGTCGCTGATGACGGTGATTTGTCTGCTGTTGTTTGTGGGTGCGATGGGTAAATCCGCACAAGTGCCGCTTCACGTATGGCTACCAGAATCCATGGAAGGCCCAACTCCTATTTCTGCACTGATTCATGCTGCTACGATGGTGACTGCCGGTGTGTTTATGATTGCCCGGATCTCTCCAATGATAGAATGGTCAAATACGGCTTTGAATGTGGTGTTGGTGATTGGCGGCACGGGTGCTTTGTTCACCGGGATTTTAGCTTTGGTTATGAATGACATTAAGCGAGTAGTTGCTTATTCGACGCTGTCACAATTGGGATATATGATGGTGGCGATGGGAGCCTCTGCTTATTCTGCGGGTATTTTCCATTTAATGACGCATGCTTGTTTTAAAGCATTATTGTTCTTGGGTGCGGGCTCGGTAATTATTGGTATGCATCATGAACAGGATATGCGTAAAATGGGTGGCTTACGCAAGAAAATGCCTTTGACTTATTATACTTTTATTATCGGAAGTTTGGCGTTGTGCGCGGTCCCTCCTTTTGCAGGTTTTTTCTCTAAAGATACGATCATCGAAGTTGCGAAATTTTCTAATTTACCCGGCGCTTCTTATGCATATTGGTGTGTATTATTAGGTGCATTGGTGACGGCGCTCTATTCTTTTCGGTCATTTTTTATGGTGTTTCACGGCCAACCCCGTATGGATAAAAAAACCTATGACCATGTCCATGAATCACCATGGATGATTGGTTTGCCATTAGTGTTATTGGCAATTCCTTCTGTGATATTAGGTTATATTCTCTATGCACCTATGATTTTGAATAATCCCAGTCTATTAAGCGATGCAGTTCATGTACTGCCTGTGCATCTAGGGTTGCAACCTATTGCAGAAGAAATTCATTCTCCTATGATTGCATTGGCGCATTCCGTTACTTCTCCGGTATTTTGGTTAACCTTAACGGGCATTATGTTGGCGGCTTTGTTTTATTTGGTTTTCCCAACAGTGCCAGCATGGTTTGCTCAACGCTTTCAATGGATATACCGTATTTTACTAAATAAATATGGGTTTGATTGGTTTAATGACCATGTATTGGTGAATGGTTCTAAATTGCTCGGAAGAGTGTTTTATCGCGCCGGGGATCAAGCTTTGATTGACGGGGCTGTTGTAAATGGTAGTGGTAAATTGGTGCGTTGGGTTGCAACCTACTCGCGCAATATGCAAGACGGTTATCTATATCATTATGTATTGGTCATGATTTTAGGTTTGTTTGGGTTTTTATTTTGGTTTTTAGGGTGAGTGTTTATGCAGCATGTGCTGAGTGAATTAATTTGGATACCGATTGTCAGCGGGATTGGCGTATTGATCTCGGGCTCGGATGAGCGTACTAGACTATCTCGTTGGTTGACACTATTGACGGTCTTATTGACGCTTGGGTTATGCATTCCTTTGTTGCGTGCCTTTGATCCTCAAACCTATGTGATGCAATTTTCTGAAGATTTGGCTTGGATGCCTGCTTTTGGCATACGCTATAGTTTGGGTGTCGATGGCCTGGCCTTACTCATGATAGTCCTGAGTATTTTTACTAATCTGATCGTGGTATTGGCCACTTGGTCGAGTATCAAAAAAAAGGTGGCGCAATATTTTGCAGCATTCTTAATTATGCAGGGTTTTTTGGTGGGCGTATTTGCTGCGACTGACGCCATATTATTTTATGTATTTTGGGAAGCCACCTTGATCCCAATGTATTTGATTATTGGGATTTGGGGTTCGGATAATCGCGTCTATGCCGCCATTAAATTTTTTCTGTATACGTTTCTTGGCTCGGTGCTGATGTTGGCTTCCTTCCTATATTTGGGATTGGGAACTGGTTCGTTCAATATCGAAACATTCTATGCTGCCAATCTGACCATGACCGCGCAAACGCTCATCTTTGTGGCGTTCTTTTTGGGTTTTGCAATTAAGATACCTATGTTTCCTGTACATACCTGGTTACCGGATGCGCATACCGAAGCGCCAGCTGGCGGTTCAGTTATCTTAGCAGCGATTTTATTGAAATTGGGTGCGTATGGATTTATCCGTTTTGCCTTGCCTATTGTCCCGGATGCTTGTCGGCACTATTCAAATATTATGTTGGTTTTGTCATTGATTGCTGTGGTTTATGTTGGTTTGATTGCCGTTATTCAAGAGGACATGAAGCGTTTGATTGCCTATTCATCTATTTCACATATGGGCTTTGTGACCTTGGGTTGCTTTGGGATATATGCAATTGCCAAAAACAGTGATCTGGCTTCTGCAGGCCTATTGCTGGAGGGGGCCATTGTGGTGATGATCTCGCATGCCTTTATCTCTAGCGGGATGTTTGCAGGGGTTGGATTTATCTACGAGCGTATGCATACCCGGAAAATTAGTGATTTTGGCGGTATTGCCAATCAAATGCCTATATTTGCTAGCTTTCTTATGCTTTTTGCGATGGCTAATGCTGGATTGCCAGGTACCTCAGGGTTTATTGGGGAATTTATGGTGATTGTTGGGAGCATAAAAGCCGGATTTTGGGTTGCATTTTGGGCTGCAACGACTTTAATCATTGGCGCCGCATACACATTGTGGATGTATAAACGTGTGATTTTTGGACCGGTAGTCAATATCAAAGTTGAGACGTTGAATGACCTGACTTTTCCGGAAATTTCTGCTTATGTGCTATTGGCTGTCATGGTAATTGGCATGGGGGTTTACCCAAAACCATGGTTAACTTATGTGCACCACACTGTCAGCCATACTTTGCTATTAGCAAATCAATCTAAGGGTTAAAAGATTATGATTGGAACGAACAATACTGTTTTATTAGCACTGCCAGAAATTATTATTTTGATCACTGCTTGTTTGGCCCTGTTGGGGAATTTATTTTTTAAGCAGGTATTTCATTCGATTGCTTTGGTTTTAGCTGCGATAGGCTTGAGCATGGCGGCGTATGTGTCGTTCTCTTTTATTGGCCAATATGCGCAATTAGGATTTCACGGATTGTTCATTTCTGATGATCTGGCGCATATGTTAAAACTGTTTATCTATCTTACTGTTTTTTTGAGTTTTGTTTATTCGAAAAACTATTTGGATGAACGTAAATTGCCTGGGGGTGATTTTTATGTATTAGGTTTATTTTCTACATTAGGGATGATGATCCTAGTATCTTGTTATTCATTCTTGACTGTGTATTTAGGCGTAGAATTATTATCTCTACCTTTGTATGCGATGACCGCAATCTGGCGCAAGCATAGTAATGGCTCAGAAGCAGCCATGAAGTATTTTGTGATTGGTTCGGTTGCCTCTGCATTACTGTTATATGGTATATCACTATTGTATGGTGCAACTGGGTCGTTTGATTTTAATCAAATTGCAGCGGTTATTGCACGAATTCAAGAACATTCCAAATTGTTGTCATTTGCTCTGGTCTTTATTTTGGCGGGTGTTGGCTTTAAATTGGCAGCAGCGCCATTTCATATGTGGGCACCTGATGTGTATGACGGTGCACCGACAGCGGTTACTTTGTTTCTAAGCGCAGCTCCAAAAATTGCGGCTGTAGGGATGGCGATAAGAATTTTGACATTTGCGTTACATGATATGGTTGGCATTTGGCATGACATGGTTTTGATTATGGCGATTGGTTCGATAGTCGTGGGTAATCTGTTAGCAATTGTGCAAAAAAATATTAAACGCTTGTTGGCGTATTCAACCGTCTCACATATGGGTTACGCATTATTAGGGATATTGGCTGCTACATCTACCGGATATGCCGCCTCTTTATTTTATGTGGTAATTTATGGGTTGATGTCGGTAGGGGCCTTCGGTTTGCTAGTTCTGATGTCGCGTTCTGGATTGGAGCTAGAGCTGGTAGAAGATTTGAATGGATTGAATAAGCGCAGTCCGTGGTTGGCATTTATGATGATGATCATTCTCTTTTCAATGGCCGGTGTACCACCGACCGTTGGATTTTTTGCTAAGCTTTTGGTTTTGAAATCTTTGGTGGATGTGCATTTAACTTGGGTTGCTGTATTGGGTTTAATATTTGCTGTGATTGGTTCTTATTATTATTTGTATATCATCAAAGTCATGTATTTTGATGAAGCAAAAGATAAAAGTCCCGTTTTCTTACCGAAAACAGCTACCGCATTGTTTTCTGTCAATGCGTTATCATTGCTGTATTTTGGTATCATGCCAGGTGCGTTGGTTGCTGCTTGTATCAAAGCATTTGCTTGATGCGAGAGTCTTTGCGAACTGAGTGCTCTCCTCATTTTTAAAAAACTGAGGTTTGTCTCAAAGCTCTAGATGATTATGTCACTGTTTTAACTTCCTTTTAAACCAGACGTTGTTTGAAAGCTGTGTTTCTGGGTCTTGTCCTGTTAGTTACTATTTTCAGTGCTCGCAAGCTCCGCGCGCAAAATAACAATCAACACGCCGCCCCTCTATGGAGATCGATCTTGATTGAAAACACCCAGGTTGCTTCGTTGCTTATGCTTCTCGCAATTACGTGTTACAAGCCTGTCGAATACCGTGTGTTAGTGGAATAAAGCGTTTATAAAAATCGTATAAACTTCGGTTTCCATTTGTGATGATAGCAACTGCCAATTGTGTGCGATGATTTCCATATGCTAAAGATGAAAACATGCCCCCATGCCCAAAACAACCTTGCGTATTCCACCAACCATATGCAGAAGGGAACAGACCACCTAGCGTAAATCCTCTTCCCATGCTTAAGGGTATTTTTAGAGTTTTATTCCATCCGGAAATAGCTTTAGTTGTATATTTATGTAACGTTTGATCTGAGAGCAGTTGCCTACCATTTGGACCCTCAGCAATCCCCTCATTTTAGGTCACGCAAAAAATCAGCCCAAAACCCTTGTTTTTGGAGTAAACTATCAAAATTTTGCATCAGATTGTCTTGTTCTTCTTGAGTGAATCTGAAGAAAAATCTGTAATAAAACTGACCTTGTCTAAATAAAGAATGTGTTCTAGATTTTACCGTATTCACTTTAAGCTTTTTATCAAATCCAATCTCTTCGCCT
>CAIRCS010000186.1 GCA_903877115.1 uncultured Legionella sp. | reverse complement strand
GGATCCAGCAGTCTTGTTTAAGAGCCAGATCTCTGGATCCCGCGGACAAGCCGCGGGACGTAGGTGAAAGGTGAAACTCTTAACTTAATGGCAGTGCCGCGTAGGCGGGGGCGACACAGTTAGTGGCAATTAGGCCTTGGGTGCCGAGTTGTCAAGCGGCTCTGCTAGAAATTTATCTTGATAGTTGGTTACAAACCCTGCAAAAATGCGAATAATACGATCATCTATTATTCCAGGCTCGGTAACTGTTAAAGTCCAAGCATTGTTTTTCTGATCGCGAACAAGCTCAGCAATAGGTAAATAATTTCCCGGGCTGGTAATAGAAAAGCGAGTAAAATCTGCATTGGATAAAGCCACGCCTACTTGATTTGCGTTGCCTTGTTCATCATAACTATAAAGATCGTAGCGTGCAGCTTCAAGCGTTGCAATACTGCCATCAATGAAACCGATTTTAACGTTGCGTGTATCATAAATATCGATATCGGTTGCCCAAGAATAAATGACACCCAGCGAGAGTAATCTGGTGATACCCGTTGCTTGCCAACCTTTTTGGTTGGATAAATCATAATTGGTACGCACTCTGAATGCACTTTTTTTAACAGTTCCTGGGTAGGTGGTTTGTAATGATGTCATGCCCGGCGCTGGAGGTGAAATAATATAAGTTTCAGAAAATTGAGAGATATTTTTTTTGATTAAAAATTCATAAGGATGATTTTCATAAACACCATATCCGTCTGCCATAACGCTTGAACTTAGAAAAAATAGCCCTAAAAAAGCGGTTTTTATTAACTGTCGATTCATTTTTTTCCCTTATGTTTTTTTAACGCCTCATCATAAATTAAAAAAAAGATTAAAACAAATCTGGCAAACGACCGAACGCAGGTCGTATACCTTTTACGGATGAATTTTAGGGATTTTAGGCGATTTGATTTTTGGGGCTAAGCTACGATTAAAAAGGAGTAATAGCCAGTTCTATTGCGAGTTTTTAATCGTAGCTTAGCCCCAAAAAGCGATAGCATAAAAACCTAAAATTCATTCGTGAAAGGTATAGAAGCAGTCATAAATTCCTTCAATGGAATACTCGGCTTTCCATGCCATTGAAATGAGGAAGTAAATTTCGTTTTATCACATGCAAGCATCAACCGATAATGGCTCAATGCTACATAAATAGGGAATAATATTTGAGCTGTCAAAAAAGCATCTAATAAATGTGGTTTGGATTCAAGATGCAGGTGATTTTTAAGACACGCATCCATAATTCGCAGGTACGCCTCATCCTCCTCTGTCAGGCCATGATGTTTTTTTATTTGTTGTAAACAGTTTATTAATGAAAAAAAGGGATGGGAAATCGTTATTTCACCTAAATCAATGATTGTGATGGTTTGGGAGACATCGCTTATAAGGGTGTTATTGTCATTGAAATCAGGTTGAACAAAGGTGGGTTTGATAGAATAAGCAGATAGTTTTTCACATAAATAAGTCACTTTTGGAACCAGCGCCTCAAGGGCAGTTATTTCTATGTCTGATAGTCCATCGGTTAGCAGTAAATCTTTTTTTGAAATCAAACTTTTATATAACTGAAGGCGTAAATGTGGCCTGTGCCTCGGTCCAATAAAGCACTGCTGTTGGGCCGAGGTTGCCAAGGTTAGCGTTTGTTGACGATTCAGATGCCTACGTCTCGTGGATTTTCTGAAGATGAATTATCAACAGACCCTAGTTGTTAATGGCTTCTTTTAGTTTTGAGCCGGCTTTGAAACTTACAATATTGCGAGCAGGAATGTTCAAAGGAGCTCCCGTAGTAGGATTCCGTCCTTTGCGTGCCTCACGTCTTTTCACAGAGATACTTACAAATCCTGGCAGCACAATAGAATCGCCTTTGGCAAGTAAATAGGTAATGGAGTTCATCACTGCGTTTAAAGCATTTTCTGCATCTTTTTTAGTTAATTTAGCGGTTGTACTGATAGCATTAATTAGTTCCTTTTTTTTCATGGTATTCTCCTTGAGGTTTGAGCGCTAAAAAGAATTAATGAGAATTGAGCTTTAAGCGTATATCAGTTCAATAATATTGTATAGACCTACATTGATGATCCGGAAGCATGGTTTCGGTTGTGCTTTAATCTTTATATATAAGGTCTGATATAGCGAAACAAGGCTCTGCGTGCGGCCTTTTGCTGTACTTCTGTCGAAATGCTACAAGCTTTTCTGATCAGTTGGCGTAAATGCTGAATGTCTTCGGGTTGAAACGTGCTTATAAACTCGCTTAAAGCATTTGCATCGTCTTCAATCAGTTTATCTCGCCACAATTCGGCAATATGAAATTGTGTTGCTTGTTCAACGTCTTTTGCTTGCAGAGCTGCGAAGGCGGTTGCTATGGCAGCATGATCTTCTGAACGCATCAGCTTTCCAATGAGTTGCGTTTGACGACGAAGCGCACCGTGGCTTTTGATGCGTTTGGTATCAATGAGAGTTTGGCGTAACACCTCCGTTATCGGCATGGTATCCAAGACGGATTCATCAAGGTCAATTAATTGCTTACCCAGTGTCCGTAATGCTTCTGCATCGCGTTTTTTTTGAGATTTGGAAGGGCGATCATCATAAGTATCGTTCATAGGTTAACTCTCTATCTGTCATGTTGGGTATATTGCCTTTTAAAGAAGAAGAAGTATAGGGTGGGTGAGGTTGTTTAGTAAAATGTATAGCATTGTCATTGAACCTTAAAAGATAGGTAGTATGATTGTTTATGCGAGTCTATAAATTTTTACTGGACATAGCCCCCAACTCATCAGTTCTATTCCTTGATAAATTATTTCAAACCGCGCATGTTGAATGCTTTTTGTGGCGACAATAATCCGAGTCCCTGGGTTTAAATGAGCCATTTTATTAATGAGGCTTTCCCATGTGGAGTCACTTAAACAAGTGGCTGCTATATATATAATATTGGCATCATGGAAGTCATAACTAAGAAAACTGTTTTGGATAAACTGGATGGTAGGAATTTTTTCTAAATATTTGCTTTCAAGGTCGGGTTTGAGATTTTGAAAAAAACTGGTTGCCTTTTTGAGCTGATTATTTGCTTTTGTATAAAGAGGCGGGAGCAATTCAATACCACATGCTTTAGATAAATCAAAAAATAATGCGGCAGTAAATACTGCTTTTCCTGTCCCTGAGCCTAAATCGTAAAAAACGTCTCCCAATTTAGGCTGAGCATTCTCAAGAATATTATGGAATGATAAAAAATCAATTTCCCCATAAACAAACTCCTTGTTGGTCATGCGACGAAAGTTTCGATAAATGATAGAGGTCATTTTTGCATGATCACCCCTGAATAGCTTTTTGAGTATATTTTCGGTTTTTTCTAGCATGGGCCAATCTGATCTCTGTTTCATTTGAGTATACAGAGACTTTCTTTTGAAATGAGGAACCATGAAATTTGTCAATAAGAGCCGAGTAAAAAAAATAAAAAACGGTAAAGAAATAATTAAATAATAAGTCATTGTTTGTTCCGTATTTTATCAATCACTTTAATAAATGATCTGGGTTAATGTGACTATTGCGAACTTCAATGCTCTTGTAGCGGGATATATCGCCTCGTTTTAGTATAATATCTCTGCGAGGGACATCAAATAATTCGGCGATATATTTTAAAAGAGCCATATTAGCCCGCCCATCAACAGCGGGTGTTGTTACTCTGATTTTTAATGCATCATTGTACAGGCCAACAACATCATTATGCTTTGCGCCAGGCTGTACATAAATCTTCAATATTATGACATCCTCTGTTTGGGTATACCAAGACGCATTCATCGTGATAATCCTTTCATAAGTATCATGTGTTCAGTAGCAGTGCTGAACGGTGTCTTCATTCTGGGTTTAAAATTGGGTTTCATGTGCTGCAGGCCAATGAACTGATAATGCGGGCAGACTATCTAAATCATATATAGCATAAATCAGGGTATCACTAGGTGCTTGCGTTTGTGGATTGATACGATTTTTTTTCAGGGTTGCTTCTAAATGAAAGCTTAAACGCTCGGGTATTTTTTTGCTCCGAGCATTGGTAATGTCGCAACGAATCTCAAGACGTTTGGCATGCAGCGCTAGGAAAGCATAGCGAGTGATAGCATTGACGGCTTCGGTCATGTAGCCCTGATTTTGATGCCGTACATGCAACCAATACCCGGTTTCAAAAGCGGGAACATCCCAGTCCATATGGTGAAATCCAGTGCCACCTATGTACTCCATAGTATCCAAACGAAAAATAGATAAAGGTAGGTAAGGTTCTTCGTTTTTGCATCGATCAGGTTATCTTGTCGGGGTTGGGTGCTGTCCATTGCGTTGATTATGTTGCCCTATTATAATAATTCAAACTGAGTTTTAGCAACGCTTGCAAGTTGAGTATTAGAGCGCACGTTATGAATAAAAAATTTGGCGATAAAATTCGAGCAAGCTATGACAAGATTGCAGATACAAGCTGCAAGGCTGAAGGGGCTGATCTTAAGGTAATTGATGAGTACACCATTGAATCGACTATGTTTGGAGAGCGTTTCTACCATAGTGGCAATCCTGCCCCGTACAATAGCCGATTGGTAGCTTTAGCCGATTTTACAATTTTGGAAGATAAAATTGATCAACCAGGAAATCAGGTTATTTTGGCAAGAAAAAAGTAGGGTCTGTTGACAATTCAGACTCCTATGTCCCGCTGCTTGTCTGGGATCTAGAGTTTCTGAAGATGAAATGTCTATAAACTCTAATCGAATAATGTTTTAACTGGTGTAAAAGCGCACGGCGAACATTGTCAGCCTGCATTTATTACTTTTGAGAATGATAAAACTTCAAAATTTTATAATATTTCATTGAGAGAAATTGTGACATTACATGGCTGGGAAATTGCTTGTTTACCACCAATGCAAAGGTTAGTTGATGGCTGAAAATCGCGTAGACACATTGTTAACACCCGAGCTTTATTGTTCTAACATTAAGGTTAGTGTTGCTTTTTATACAGAGACGTTGGGCTTTAACATTCAATATGAGCGTGAAGAAGAAGGATTTGCAATGCTTGAGCGTGAAGGCTCTCGTATTATGCTCGATGAAATAGGTAAACCAGCTATGAGTGTTAGCAGATCATGGCTATCGGCATCATTGGAGTTTCCTTTCGGTCGCGGAGTGAACTTTCAAATAAAAACAGCCGCAGTTGATAAATTATATGAAAAGGTGCAAAAAAATGGTGCGCCTATCTTCTTACCCATCGAAAACAAATGGTATCGAGCGGGTAATATTGAGATTGGGCAACGGCAATTTATGGTATTGGATCCAGATGGATATATGCTTCGCTTTATAGAAGAGATTGGCACAAAGGAGCGTTAAGATATTGCTTGGGATCTGCATCAATGCGCTGGAAGGCATCGAGGTATCTTTAGGTCTAATGATACTGAGCTAAATCCATAAAATATGTTATAATATTTTTTTACTCTTTGATTTAATAAATGACAAACGACTGTAAGTCAGAGCAACAAATATCTAATAATGCCTTTCGATTCAAATTTTTTGGGGGCGGTGTCTTAGGTCTGATTAATTCAACGGCTGTGACGCCCTTCATCAATTATACCAATCATACTATCAATCAACAAAGTATGGGTTTTGATAGATCAAAGCAATCTTTTACTGTTAAGCGCATGTTTGATGGACTCGGCTCTTATAACGTCTCTTTTGTTTTGAGAATTTCTGTTGCATTGTCACTAGATAGTTATTTTTTACATAAGCTTGGCCGTTATCATGCTGTAGACAAGCAGCATAAATTATTATCTTCTATTGTAGCAGGCGGCATAGCAGGTTCCGTCGCGACGTTGCCAGAGGCTGTAGCGCAAGCACAACAATTAAGCAAAAACAAGCCATCTTCAATAGAGGTCATTAAAACGGCTTATGATGCGAATGGCTTGTTCAGACTAGCTGCGCCCTTCGGGTCTGACTGCTGGTTATATTTCGCTTATGCCTATGCTGTGTCAGCATTTGAAGCAAAAGTTGGGCGATCATCTTATGACAGATATACTGGCCGCGACAATTTGCGGTCTTTTTGTTGGCATCATCACCACGCCACCCAATAATGCACGTTTTGAAATGCAAAAGGATTTTATGGTAAAAGGTCCTGCGTCAAGCTATAGAAAAATATGGAAAGAAAAATGTACAACCCATGAAGGTAGACACAGCCTACTCACCGGTTTATGGAAATCATTCGGTGGATTTCATCCTCAGACACTGCGCTGTATGCTTTCAATGTTCATCCTTATGAAAGGAAGTGAAAAATTAGGACATCTCTATGACAGTGATGGATTTTCTAATTTTCTAAATGGTTCATCGCCAAGGGTGTAACAATTGCGTTGCTCAAGGTCAAAGGTTCAACTCGGCAAAACTCTGCCATAGCATATTAGTATCCGCTTGATTGAAATAAGGGTCGGGATTATTGGGTAAATGATAGCCAATATACCAAGGCTCTTGGACGGTTATATTTGCAGCATTGGATTGGCCAAAGGCACCTGCAGGCGCTGTCCATGCATTTTCTAAGGCAAAAACGGAGTACCCAGCGGCATGAGCTTGGTTGGTATCTTGGTAGACGTTAATATTATTACGCACATAATCAAGCGTAGTTGAACGCAGTACGCCAGCTTGCCCAATCAAAGCAGAGCCGGGTAAGCTGGATACAAGAATGCATTGCGCGTAGGGGATATTGGAGCCACAGGGTGAAAATGCTTGCATGTAGAGTCCTGAGACGACTTGATGGGCTGCATCAGCCAACAGACAAGCCGCTAGTGTTTTGTAGGCGCTGCTGGTGGGATTGCTGTCTAAATCATGTGCATTATTAATAAAAAACTTATTATCGACTTCGGCACAGGCAGTAGTAGTAAGGATCCGACCTGTTTTGAATATCGCAGGGGTGAAATCCGGATTCCATATTTCTACTGCAGACCATTCTGTGGCAGAGTCTGCCAGAGGGAGCGCGAGTTGGTATTTTCCATTGAAAGAGATGATGGCGTCGTGGGTGGAAATTTGATGGTAACTGTCTTTAAACCGGCGATTATTCTCTGAGTAAGAATCATTAATACTTAAATTACAATAGCTAATAGGACTATAATAGCCAGCATTGTTGATGGTGGTACAAGATTTGTCGTAACTGAAATTTGTGTATAGGGTTAAGGCTTGTTCAGGCGTAAATCCACCCCATTCATAGCTTAGAGTGGCGGGCAGAGCATCGCTGTCGGTTTCTGGGGCGCGATACTGCCCGACATCATAGGTGGAAATATTGGCAATGCCTAGCGGTCCGAATGCCGCAAACATATTGGGTTTAAAAATGTCGCCAAAGTAATAAAAGCTGAACCATTTACCATGATATGCCAAACGGTCGGCAATTTTTTTAAATATTTCGGCTGCCGCGGGTTGATTAAATCCCCCCTCTAAATCCATAGCGATACCGTCTAAATTATATTGAATAATGGGCGCTACCATAGTCTCTGCGAGTATATCTTGTTGTCTTGTATTAAATGATAAAAAATCGGCTTTCACATGGTTATCAAAAGTATAATTCAGGGTTACTCCGACACCTTGTGCTTGGAATGGTGCTATCAAATCATTGATCCAGCGGCTCATAGTAGACCGATTGTTGACGATGCCATGGTTGGTAATTTGCTCTTCAGGATTCGGATTGGGTTGTAGTGGCCAGTTGGGACTGCCATAGCCACTACAATTCGCTTAGGGTGATTGCATTAAATGATTCAAACTAGGGCACAGAAACCGAACCTCAGCCGTTAGGGTGTGGAAAATTGCGGTATTTTGTTTCATTGTAAGGACTTCATCGAAGTATGAAACTCATTCAACGCAGATACTGTTTTTGAAGGATTTGAATTTCGATAATAAGTTATTGATATACATGGTGGCCAGAGCTGGAATCGAACCAGCGACACAAGGATTTTCAGTCCTTTGCTCTACCGACTGAGCTATCTGGCCAGGAAGGTGCTATTAAACGCTGAGAATGGTTTCGAGTCAATAGTTTGAGCTCAATTTTCATTGATTTTTTCTGGTTTGAATCCCTCTGGCTTCTCTGATCCGCTTCCAAAAAAATATTTTTCCATTTCTGTGCGCAAAAATTCGCGTGCCTGAGGATCAATTAAAGTCAGGCGATATTCATTAATCAACATGGTTTGGTGGCCTAACCACATGGTCCAGGCTTCTTTACAAACTTGTTGATAAATCTGTTCGCCCAATTTGCCTGGAAATGGCGGGGCGGCCAAATGTTCGCCTTCTTTTTGTAGCTTGATACAAAATACAGTCGTAGTCATCAGTGCATCACATATCAATTTTATTGGGCTACAGTGTATCAATTTTCAATTGAATTGGATACCCATGAAAAAATAACCATAACAGATCAGTCTGATTGAAAGAAACTTGTTTGTCGTTAATTTCTTCTGTAGCTGGGGCTGCATGATGTGCCAGAGCTCTTTCTAAACTGACAAACTGATACCCATGATCTTTATACATTTGAATCAAGTCACCGAGACAATGGGAATTGAGCAAATTTGCATGGACCAATAGGATTTGAGCGCCAGAATTTTCTTTCGAGTTTTTTTCTGCTTTAAGGGTTTGCTTCCAAACATAGTCTAAATATTCTTTTTTAATTCTCGGAACGTACTGGTCTCGAACTCGCCATGAAACATGTAATAAGCGTTCGTTGAATTGATAATCCTTGCTATCGATCGTAACCGGGGCAATGGTGTATTGATTCGCTATTAAATAATTCTGTACCGCTTGCTTGGTTGGGCCTCGGCCTTCTGCCAAATAGGGGTAGCGAAAATATTTGGGTTGTGTCATGACAGGTGCCAAAATCTTGTCTGCTTTGGCAATCTCAGCAATATAGTGCTCAGACGAGGTGCGGTTCAAATCGGCATGTGAATACGTATGATTTCCTAAACCAAATCCAGCATCGCGAAAAGATTCTAACAAAGCCCATTGCCCTGTTGCAATCGAATTGGCAATGACAAATCCTGTTGCAGGCACGTGGGCATCCACTAGATAGTTTAAAATTTTACCAAATCGATCGTGTGCGCGCTCTAAATTGCCTTTGGTGGCGCTATTGGTTCCAACAAAAGGTAAATCATCAATGGTGATGGCGATTTCCTTTTCTTGGGCATAGGCATTGTGGGTAAGAAAGCCAGCTAATAATAGGCTGCTTAAAATTTTTGTATGCATGGCAGGGTGTTCCTTATCAATGGATAAAGAAGGGATATAGCTTACCATCGGCTGCAACAGGAAAAAGTTTAATTTAAAAGAAGCTCATTAATGTAGGTTTTCTCAGCGCTACTAAAAATAATAAGCAACACCAAACCCGGCTATCAAACCAAAAAGGTGCCCCTGCCAGGAGACATGTTTTTTCCCCGGGAATATAGACCATAAAATGCCGGCAAAATAGACCAGACATACGGCTGCAAGGATGAGGGTGGTGGCAGTGCTTTGGTAATATGCATGAGCGACCAAATAACCCCAATAACCTGTAATGACGCCACTGGCTCCTATATGTAAGCCGGGTACTGCAAAACACCAAATCAACAGTCCAGACACAAGAATGATAAGCGCAGTCACATGTAGAAAAACTGGGACACCTTGAATGAGGATAAAATTGGCGAATACAATCAGTGGAATAGAATTGAAAAAAAGATGATTAAAATTAGCATGAAGAAAGGGCGCAAATAAAATACCAGATAAGCCTGACGCCTGTCTAGGTCGGATTCCTAAATACAGAAGACGATTGCTGATCATTCCATTGATAACAAAAACCCCCCAGAGAAGCAGGAGGATTTTTGATAAAACCCAAATATTATTTTGGGTTTGGTTCGCGATCAGCGAGAAACTTTCACTGAGTAGGGTCAGCATTTAATTTTCTGCGGTAATACATGTTTTACCCATATACGCTTGTAAGACCTCTGGAATACGGATACTGCCATCAGCCTCTTGATAATTCTCCAAAATAGCAATCAGCGTGCGACTGA
The DNA here is from genome assembly GCA_903877115.1 of uncultured Legionella sp. Classification (GTDB taxonomy): domain Bacteria; phylum Pseudomonadota; class Gammaproteobacteria; order Legionellales; family Legionellaceae. Next base: position 6,468 of record CAIRCS010000186.1, on the reverse strand, counting down.
GTGCAATGGCGGTGCCATTCAAGGTGTAGGGATAGCGTTTGCTATTATCGCTGGTACGATAGCGCATATTGAGGCGACGGGATTGAAAATCGGTGCAATTGGAAGCAGAGGTCACTTCCCCGTATTTTTCAGCAGAGTCTCGACCGGGCATCCAAGCTTCAATATCATATTTTTTATAAGCAGGTGCACCCAAATCACCCGCGCAAATTCTCACAACGCGATAGGGGAGTCCTAATTTTTGATAGATGCTTTCTTCAAGTGCTAAAATTTCTTCCAGTGCCGCATCTCCGGTTTCTGGGGTGGTAATTTGAAATAATTCAATTTTAGAAAATTGATGAACACGATATAAGCCTTTGCTTTCCCGACCGGCAGAACCTGCTTCACGTCGAAAGCAATGACTCAATGCCACATATTTCAATGGCAATTGCGCTTCTTCTAAAATGTCGCCACTGTGGATGCCGCCGACGGTGATTTCGGCTGTAGCAATCAGGCTCAAATCTAAATCTTCTACATTATAAATATTGGATTCTTCACCACGGGGTGAATAACCAGTGCCAATAAGAACCGATTTTTTAGCCATATCCGGCGTGATTAATTGTGTATAGCCGAATTCCTTTGCAACTTTTAAAGCAAATAATTGCAAAGCCAGTTCTAAGAGCACGGCATCATTTTTTAAAAAATAAAACTTACTTCCTGTTACTTTAGCACCGCTATCAAAATCAATGATATCCAGCGCTTTGCCTAATTCCAAATGGTCTTTAGGCTGAAATTCAAATACTCTGGGTTCCAGATGCTTGCGTAACACGACGTTTTCTTCGTCAGTGGCTCCTAGCGGAGTATCTGGCGCTAATAAATTGGGAATGGTATAGAGCGCGGTTTGGTAAACATCGTCTAAATGGCGTACTGTTTCTTCGATTTTACTGATTTCTTGATTCAAGTTGCGACCCTGATCAATCAAAGCTTGTTTATCGGTCGCAGCAGCAGTTGGAATGGTTTTGGCAATCCGATTGGCTTCTGCGCGCTTATTTTCCAAATTAAGCATCGAATTTTTTCGCTCAGTATAGCAGGCCAAAAGACCGTCTAGATCAGCGTGTACTTGACGCTTTTGACTGATCTCACGTATTTCTTCTAGATGATCTAATATATATTTGATGTCTAACATGTTTGGTCCTTAATCTTGCTCAATATTTGGAATGATCTCACGCTGATCAAAGCATTCAATCAAATGAATGCGACGCGCATCTGCGCTGATGATTTTAAATTCGAATTGATTTATTTCAACGATTTCGCCTGGCTTGGGCAAATAACCAAGATTTGCCATGACCACGCCGCTAATCGTATCATAATATTTGTCATTAAACTGCGCATGTAATTCCGCATTAAATTCTTTAATCGGAGTGTGTGCTTTGATGACATAGTGTCCATTTGCATGCGTCTTAATATTGGCCTCTTCGTCAATATCAAATTCATCTTCAATGTCACCAATGATCTGTTCAATGATGTCTTCTAATGTAACAAAGCCTAAGACGGAGCCGTATTCGTCGACTACGATAGCCATGTGATTCCGGTGCGAGCGAAAATCATGTAACAGCGTGTCGAGTCGTTTACTTTCTGGTATCACTGGCGCACGGCGTACAATGTCGTTCAAATCAAAATCTTCAGGAATGATGTTTTGATAACGCAGCAAATCCTTAGCATGTAAAATACCAATGACCTCATCATTTTTTTCATTCATAACCGGAAACCGGGAATGACCGGATTGTGTCACAATAGGGATAATATCGGATAACTGTGCTTTTTGTTCGATACAGATCATTTGCTTTTTAGGCAACATAATGTCTCGAACTTTTAATTCGGCAAATGCCAAAGCGCCTTCAAGCATTGCCAATGTTTCAGCATCAATCAGCGTGCGTATTTGGGCTTCACGTAATATTTCGATGAGTTGACCCTTCGTTTGAGGATCTATATGCAATACGTGTTTTAACCATTGCAGCCAAGGTGATTTTTCTGGTTTATTCAAAATGTTGATCCTCAGAATAGGGGTTATCATAACCAAATTTAGCCAGTAACATGACTTCTTGCTCTTCCATAATGCGCGCATCCTCGGATTGGATGTGATCGTAACCTAATATATGTAACACACCATGTATGACAATATGTGCCCAATGTGCCTGTAATTTTTTCGGATTCGCCTCTGTTGCTAAAACATTGGGGCAAATGAGTACATCTCCCAATAGCGGACAATCCATTTGCACTGCAGCCGGCAACTGCATGGGAAAGGCCAAAACGTTAGTCGGCTTATTTTGTTGTCTATAAGTATGATTCAAAGCAGCTATTTCTTCAGGTTCTACCAGACGAAGTGTAATTTCTCCTGCTGGTCGAAAAGATTGCAATGTGGTTTCAGCCCAGAGCGTTAGCATCGCATCGTCAACGGGAGCCGGATTGTGGCATGCATGCTGGATATCGATATGGTAGGTCATGATGCCAGCTCCTGAAGAATTAAATCGGCCAGAGAGATATCTGCTTCTTGTGTTGAGAGTGCTTGTTTAAGCGTCTGCAAGCGTATGATCATTCGTTGCGATTTTTCTGGATCGCTCAGTAAATTTAGCATAAGTTTCGTTAATTCTTTGACCGAACAATCATATTGTAACAATTCTGGGACAATCATTTTGTTTTGTAATAAGTTACACAAACCCAAATATTTGATCCGTATGCATCGAAAAGCAATGATATAGGTCAATAAAGAGGCTTTGTATATAATACACATGGGCTTGGTGAGCAAAGCGCATTCTAGCGAAGCAGTGCCTGACGCCACGATTACAAAATCACTACAATAAACTGTGGGTACTGCTTGCTGATCTATCAATGTGATAGGCAATGTTTTTAGATTCACCAGGGCAGTGATGTCACGTTGAGTCAGACTTCGAGCCACGGGGATTACAATATGGATATTAGGATATGCCTGCACTACATTTTTCGCAATTTTTTTTAATATGGGTAGCAAACGCTTGATTTCGTTGTGTCGACTTCCAGGCAGTAATGCCAAAATAAGTTTATCGCTGGGAATGCCTAATTTGATTTTCGTTTCTGCAACGGATTCTGGCACTGTCATGCGTTCCACCAGGGGATGTCCTACGAAGGCAACAGGGACGCCGGCTTGTTGGTAAATTGCTTTTTCAAAAGGAAGAATCACTGCCATTTTATCCACATATTGCCGGATACTGTGAATGCGATCCGCTTTCCAAGCCCAAATTTGTGGGCTGATGTAATATAGAATACGAATATTCAAAACTTTTTTAGCATACTTGGCCAAACGTAAATTAAAACCTGGATAGTCGACTAAAATCAGAAGTTGGGGGCGTGTTTGTTCTAAATGCTGAGTGATCTGGACAAATGCTTTACGAATTTTTCTGGCATGACGGAGTACTTCTGAAAGACCGGTGACGCCATAACGTGCCAAATCTGAAATTAATTGAACCCCTGCGTCTTGCATATGTTGACCGCCAATTCCACTGAATTGGAGATCAGGGTGAGATTGTTTGAGTTCTCGGACAAATGCTGCGGCATGTTGATCACCGGATTCTTCGCCTGCGACGACGACGATGTGTTTAGTTTGAGACATGGTAGGCGATATTTTTTTCGATTAATTCAGAAATTTGGATTGCAGTCGCCAAAGCATCACGACCATGGAAGCCAGTGACAGCAGGGGTTGTGTTTTGCAGGATGCTCATAACAAAAGATTTGATTTCATCGAGCAGCGCATCGTTTTTTTCAATCGTAATTTCTTGTTGATCAATCGAGGAAACACCAGGGAATAACTCGCCTTGACCTTGCTGAAATATAGAAATTTTCTTTTGATGATAGTCTACGGAAATATAGGATTTTTTCTGAAAAATACGGGTTTTACGTTCGGTTTTGAAGCTAATACGGCTAGCCACCACATTGGCCACACAGCGATTTTCAAAGGTGATACGGGCATTTGCGATATCGATGTTGGAGGTGAGCACAGGAGATCCATGCGCATCAATGCTTGCGATAGGGCTATCAACCATCGTTTGAATTAAATCAATGTCGTGAATCATCAAATCTAAAACCACGTTCACATCTGCGCCACGCGGGGTAAAGGGTGCCAAACGCTGCGAGTCAATAAATAACGGGCAATCCAAATGGTCTGACAAGGCTACGCGTGCGGCATTAAAGCGTTCCATGTGACCGACTTGGAGTTTTAAATGCTTAGCGGCAGCAATAGCGATGAGTTCATCAGCTTGCTCTACTGTTTCGGTAATGGGTTTTTCAATTAATACATGGATGCCATGTTGCAAACAGTCTTTGGCAATTGCATAATGCGCTTGTGTAGACACTGCAATACTCACTGCATCAACCAGGTCAAACAAATCTTGATAATTTAAGATTGGCTGGACACTGAGTTCTTGAGCAACGCGCGTCACCGTATTTAAGTCGCTATCGCAAACAGCGATTAAATCGGTGTCTTCGAGTAATTGATATTTTTGTGCATGAAAGCGTCCAAGATAACCGACACCAATCACGGCACATTTGAGTTTTGCCATGGTACCATCAATGAAAAAATCGAGCACAAATTATCGCATATTAGACAATGGGAGACAAGTTACGTGCAACGTACTCTAAAATTTTTTGTTTTTTTTATTGCCTTATTTCAGTCTTCGTCTGGGTTTGCTTGGTCCGCGACGGGGCATAGAATCATTGCGCAAATTGCTTATGATCATTTAACCCCCCGTGCAAAACGCCATTATGCTCATTTGAATCAAAGTTTAAATCAAGAACAACGGCGCTATACTTTAGTCGCTGCAGCGGTTTGGATGGATACGCTATTTGATCCACGCTATTTGGCTTTCAAGCCGATGCATTATATTGATATCCCTGAAAGCGTGGATGGTACGCCTGTGCCGAAACCTGCTGCGATGAATGCAGTGGTGGCAGTGCAACAGGCCAAAGAAACTTTGCAGGATCCTGATGCTACTTTAGATGAGAAGGCCATTGCATTACGCATTATTTTACACGTAGTCGGGGACATTCATCAGCCATTACATACGATCACGCGAGTTAGTCATGCTCACCAAAAGGGCGATCGCGGGGGCAATGATTTTCATTTAGGAAAAAATAAAGTTGGGAATAATTTGCATCTTTATTGGGACAAAGGGGGTGGGCTTTTAGTGCCTAAAATATATCCTGCAGCAGTCAGGCAATTAGCCAAAAAGCTGGAGGCCCAATGGTCTTGCCCAACTCCTGATTTAGAAATCATGCATTGGGTGCAAGACTCGCATGCTCTTGCAAAGCAGTACGCGTATGCCATTGAGGAAAATTCGGTGCCTTCATTGGCTTACGAACAAACCACGCAACGACTGACCGAGCAACAATTGGTGTACGCTGGGTGTCGTTTAAGTTTGTTACTCAATCATTTGGCTTTTGATCAGTTCCACAAGCCCATTGACCCAAGTAACATGCGTATTAAGGCAGGGAATAAAAACAAAATCACGCCCGCCGAGCTCTAACCATTGGGACCTAGCGCGAATGTTAATTTCTTCCAGCGTTTCTAAACAATCGGAAACAAATGAGGGACAAACTATAGCGATATTTTCTACCTTTTTTTGTCTTAGGTCCTCTAAAATCAAATCAGTATAGGGTTTTATCCAAGGTGTTTTACCAAGCCGTGATTGAAATGAAACCACATAATCGGATGAACGCAAATGCAACTCCTTTGCAATAAGACGAGCGGTTTCATAGCATTGCGCCCGATAACAATAGGTATTCAATTGATCGGGCTTAGGGCAAGGCTCAGATCTAGAACATACAGAGCGACATGCGCTTTTATCGATATGTCGTTCTGGTAATCCATGAAAACTAAAAATAAGAGTATCGATTTTTTTACCGGTCAAATGTTCGTTAATAAGGCTGGTATAAGCGGCAATAAAATTGGCGTTGTTGAAAAAATCTCTTTTTACGCTAATTTCCGGAATATTCCATTGTTGACCAAGCACCCTCAATAGCTCTTCTGTTGCAGATCCTGTTGCTGCTGATGAATATTGTGGAAATAAAGGAATGGCAATTATTTTTTTACAGTCTTTAAGTTTATTAAAAGCAGATTCAATGCTGGGATTTCCATATCGCATGCCGAGCTCAATCTGGATTGATGTATCGAATTCTTGTCTTATAGCATTCACCAAATCTTGGCTATTGGTTAATAATGGGGAGCCTTTATCGCTCCATATTTGCTGATAAGCATGAGCAGATTGTTTATATCGCAACGGTATGATGATCCAATTAACCAAAACGTAACGGATGACTGTTGGTAAATCAATGACTCGAGGATCATTTAAAAACTGCTTCAAATAGGCAAAGACGGATTTGGGATCACAGTTGTCAGGGGTGCCTAGATTGATTAAAAGCACACCTGTTTTAGACCTATTCATTGAAACTCCTGCTTTATCT
>CAIRCS010000185.1 GCA_903877115.1 uncultured Legionella sp. | reverse complement strand
TCCCTGATGACCAATTGTGAGAATGAGCTGAATACACTGATACTAGCATGTGAGCCATTTGCAAGTACTGACGCCAATAAAGAATTACTAAGTAAATGGAACGCTTTTTTCCAAATTCATTCGACCCTTGCTCATATACGACAAAGAGAAGCCAGTCTTGCAAAAGCAAAATCGGACCAAGCCAAACGCGCGCAAAAAATAGAAGAGGATTTGGCTCACCAAACAAACGAAATAATAGCGGATTTTATTCAAGAGGATATTAGACGCTCCAGTAATGTGCTTCGGCAACATAACGACAACATACAACGCATACAGGAAATTCGACAAAGCATGGTGGTTGCCGAGCAACAAACAGCAGCTAGTTACCCCAATATGCCTACTCTCAGTGCCGCTCATATTTTTGGCGTGACTCAAAATTCTCCACTGGATGATTACCTTACTCAACGCAATGTGTTAGAAAATATATTGAATGATATTGACTCACAAATAAGACGCGATCCAAACCAATACCAAGCACTCAGAGCTGCGTATTTTGAAGCGCGCAAAGTATTAACTGAGCTGGATAAACAATACCCTTTACGCGTTGATAGACAAGGATTACGTCTTAATCCAGAACTGCTATTGCTGCGTAAATTGACTACTGTGTGTTCTAGGGTAGGGGTTGGCTTGCAGTTTATAAAAAATAATGGAGCACCCTTACAATGCAACCCCTTTTATCGATATAGCCAAGTGGAAATAAATTATGACCGCGCTGAGCACACCAGAAACATGGCAGCACTGCATTCAGTAGCAGATGAACTCAAAGGCCATGGCTTTAAAAAACTCGGCAATTTTTTAATAGAACTTGCCCTCCTGTTTTTAATCGTTACAGGTATTCTTGCATGCATTCCCTCTGGGGGAGGCAGTTTATTAGCTGTTGTTGGAAGCTTTTCTGGTATACACACATTAGGAGTCACTGCATTAACAAATATGATCCAAGCCGGTACAACACTAAGCGCGGGATCAGCAGCAACACTGTCTACCGCTTTAGGGTTTGCAGGTATAGCTGGCGTTATCGGGGGATTAGGTATGTTTGCTAGAAAAGACCAGGGATTAGCTCAATCAGTTCACAGTGTAAAAATGAATTTATCACAACTTAACATGTGATTGAAAATACATTCAAATGATGTCGCCTACCTATCTTTCCCACCCTAACAATCCGAATACAGCCTTTTGAGTCTTGGCCGTGTCTATCATTTCGTCTAACATCTCATCTGTAATAGCCATAAAACTATCCTTAGTGCTTGGTATTATTCCGCTAGCGCGATAATACCGGATTATGGCTACTTACACACTTCAAATGACAGGGCCAGATTTAGTGCAAGAATGGGATGTTATTTCTGGCCCGTTCCTTAATTGATTCAATCAAATCTCCGGCAAAAAATGCTTGAGCATCCTCATGATCTTTGTAGAAAAACCCTCAAAAATTACTTAAACATAACCTTATTGAAGAAGCACGCTCCATTTCAACACCGAAATCCTCTATCAGCTCTGCTTCTACCGTTTGAGCTTTGCTATCAATCATCCTTTTCATCATCACGTTACAACGAGAGCATGAGTTCGTCTTTTTAGGTGGAACGCGAATTATGGATGATTTTATGTCATTAGCGCAATTAAATGACGATGATAGAGACAAAGCATACCAAAAGTACAAAATTATTGAACCTTATGTTAATAATGAGCAAACTTTGAAACTGGTCTCAAAACATGAGTCAATTTCAGTTCGAACACTTGGTATGTGGATTAAAAAATATCGCGAACAAGGATTGGTTGGATTAGCACGGCAATCACGTTGTGACAAAGGATTGCCACGACAGTATGAATCTCTTCTACAAAAAACCATAGAAGGCATCTATCTAAAAAAGCCAATGCTCTCCGCCGCAAGCATTCACAAACTTGTTGTAGAACATTGTCACAAGACTAATGTTAAAGCGCCCAGTTATCGAAGCATATGTCGGATTATCTTTAATATTCCAGATGATTTAGCCCTTCTCGGAAGGGAAGGTAGTCAGGCATATCGACAACAGTATGACTTGTTGCACATGCGTTCCGCTGAACATCCAAATGAATTATGGCAAGCCGACCATGTTTTGATTGATATTGAAGTGCTTAATGACAAGAGTAAACCACAAAGGCCATGGCTCACAGTTGTTATTGATGATTGCAGCAGAGCAATCTGTGGATATGAACTATCATTTCTTTCACCATCTGCTCAAAAAACATCGCTATGTTTTAGGCATGCCATTTGGAGAAAGCCCGATCCTGATTG
>CAIRCS010000184.1 GCA_903877115.1 uncultured Legionella sp. | reverse complement strand
CGACGAATGATCTTTCCAGAATCCTGTTTTGTGCGTCGGGTGATTTTCTGTACCCATCCTAGTTACTCCTGGTTGTTTGAATTGGAGTAAGTATCTGAATTTATTCCGGGGTTGAATAGATGGGGTTTATTAACCGCTTACAAAGAAAATATTTCTGGCCTTGAAGCAAGTATGGACCGGTCTTTTCAGAGGCGACAGTTAAGCTAAGAAAGGCTATTTTTCTTAAATTGGCGTCAGAGAACGAATTTCGTAAACCTGAGCCTAATTCGTCGCTGTCGCGTAATGTTTGGGACAAGCTTAAGGAATAAAAGTTTGAAAGAAAATTTTGATTTTAAATCATCAACAAAGTATCATGATTTTCAATAGTCAATAACAGAAAGGATGGTAACACAGGGAATGATTTATCTATTAGATGTCAAAAATAGATTGGCAGCGATTGCCAAAGACATGAGCATTGTCAGCAATCAGCAATCAGCAATCAGCAATCAGCAATCAGCAATGGTTGCTACCTTCATCATTTAGCACGTCGTTTTTTTGTTCTACCTGAGGACTCATCCTGTTTATTAAGCAAGGAGCGCTTATGAAATACACTAGTCTTTTATCTATGACCGCAGCCATCATGCTCTCATGCACACAATCCATTGCTGGCACGATGGGCTCCATTGTAGCTCCCAAAGATTGGACGTGGGTAGGCACTCTCAGCGCGGGTCCTGTTTGGGAAAGTGCAGGGCAAGCACAAACCTTTTATTTAACCCCAGGCATTATAAAAACCTATGTAGCATCGAATGTAACGCATGTATTAGCAGACGGTGAAGTTTTTGTGGGCATTCAGAAGAATTTACCTAAAATGTTGCAAAGCCAACTGGGTTTGACGGTTGCTGTGACGAGCAATGCTAAATTATCTGGCAACATTTGGGATGATGCAGATTCAACGTTTAATAATTACAGCTATAGCTATCAAATTCAACATACCCATATTGCGGCGAAAGGCAAACTCTTAGCCGACCGAGGCTATTGGGTTATCCCATGGGTGAGTGCGAGTTTGGGCGTTGGGTTTAACCGGGCGCATGATTTTCAAAACACACCTTTGACTTCCGAAGCAGTCACCATGCCAAATTTTGCATCCAACACGCAAACAAGGTTTACCTACACGCTGGGTGCGGGTGTGCAAAAGGTTTTAAATCAACATTGGCAAGTAGGCGCTGGGTATGAATTTGCCGATTGGGGACAAAGTCAATTGAGAGGTGCATCAGGGCAAACGTTGAACTCAGGCTTGAGTTTAAATCATCTGTATACCAATGGTGTGTTGTTTAACTTAACGTATCTTGCGTAAGGGATTAATGCTATGAAAGTGATTCAATTGATTAAAAATAACATACCGATAGTTTTTTTGTTGACCATCGCAGCGGCATCTTATGCGGGCGCGCCAGTATGGACCTTCACGCCGTTAACAGCGACGACGATTTCAGTCCCCTCGAATGATACCGCGACAGTGCAGTATACGGTTACGAATCAATCGAATAGGATACATACGTTGAGCATGCAATCGATACAAGGGATTACACAACTAACAACAGGATTAGGAGTTTGCGGTAATCCATTTATACTGACAACAAAGGCATCCTGCACGTTATCGCTGCAGGTGAATGGCAGTCAATTAACCCCCCCTGTTAATGATGGGCCAATCGTATGCGAACAAGGTTCAAGCCTGCAATGTTACCGTCCTGCATCAAGTGATATTCTTCATATTACACAAGCTTCAGCGATTACCGATGCGACGATAACGGTGACGGGCTCACCCTTGACGCTGACCACGAATGGTCCCACAGGAACCTTAACGATTAATAACACTTCATTGATTGTAGCCGCGACGAATATCACGTCTGATTTTACAGGCACGGCGCTTGACGGCAATGTGACGGAGACGGGGAATACGTGCGCAAGTGTAGCGCCGCAGACAAGCTGTACACTGACCTATACACCAGGCAGTACAGTTGTATCGCAAACGAGTTTTCCGATTCAAGGGAGTAATACGAATGCAGTGACGGCGGCGATACAAATTGATGCGGGCATTACCATCGACACAGTGAGCCCTTCTTCTGGTCCTGCTTCGGGCGGAACGGGAGTAACGCTAACAGGTAGCGGGTTCACAGGCGCTACAAGCCTCACATTTGGTGGCACAGCCGCAACCAGTTTGAATGTAGTGAGCTCAACCAGCGTGACTGCTGTGACACCTGCGCATGCTACGGGGGCTGTGAATGTTGTGATTACGACACCAAGCGGCAGTGGGACAAAGACCAATGGTTACACTTATGCAACCACTGCAGTTGGGCAATCGGCATACGGTGGGACGATTGCTTGTCTTAATACTGGCAATAATCTGATTGCAGCGACAGCGGATAATAGTACGATTATCCAATGGGGTGGGTTTGGCACAACCACAGGAGCAACAAGTACTACAAATGGTGCAACGAATACAGCAAACATTGTGACAGTCGTTGGCGCGAACGGAGGCACGCCTTATGCGGCACAACTTTGCTCTAATTATGAAATAGATTCACAAGGCAAAACCCCTTGTGAATCAGGAAACACTTGCTACAATGATTGGTTTTTGCCTGCCGGAAATAATACAGGCGTATCAGGCCAGCTCAACTGTCTTTATACGAACCAAGCCACCATCGGAGGCTTCGCCAGCGCCGTCTACTGGAGTTCTACCGAGGCCGATGCGAACTTCGCATGGAGGCAGGGTTTCAGTGGCGGCAGTCAGGGCAGCGACCGCAAGAACAACAATCGTAGAGTGCGTTGTGTCCGGGGCTTTATCCCTTAGAGGGTATCCGGAAAGGGTCACACCACCTGAGCCGCCATTATTATGTTAAAAATATCATCACGATATAGCGAATATGTTTCTGATAAATTATGCTTTAACGCCTGAAGATTAGCGCGATTTTACAAAATGAGCAAGCGAT